>JAHWKJ010000135.1 GCA_019347905.1 Planctomycetota bacterium | reverse complement strand
ACGCTGCTGGCGAGTCCCACGCCACTGGCCTGGTGGCAGTAGTACGAACAGTTGTTGACGTAGTTCGTGCCGAACAGCCGAGCCATCAACTGCAACAGGAAGCCGGCTTCGTTCGACGAGCGTCCGCTGGCGTAAAAGAAGCTCCGCTTGGGTCCGGCGCCCTTCAGCCGCTCGGCGAGGCGATCCACCGCCTCATCCCAGCCGATGGGGCGGTAGTGCGTTCCGCCCGCTTCGAGATACAGCGGCTCGACCAGCCGACCGGCGTGCTCCAGCTCGCGCGAGGAGAGTGCGCGGAGCCGGTTCAGGTCCATGCGGCGGAAGAACTCGGGCGGGATGGCCCCCTGCATGTCGGAGGCCATCGCCTGCAGCGACTTTTTGCAGACTTCGGGGAAGTGGCCGCCTTCGTTGACCATGCCGCCGAGCTGCCCGCCCATGCCGACCGCGCAGGTCTTGCAGGCATTCTTCGAGCGCAACGCGCGCCACATCGTGCGCCAGCCGACGCGACGTGCGAGCCTCAGGCTGTACACGATGGCCTTCCAGCCGCCGCCGCTGCGCAAGGCTTTCATAACAGCGAGACGCTCACAGGCCGGGGAGTGATCGGTGAAGGGCGATGCGACTGTATCTTATCGCGCGGCTTGCGGTAGCGTCGAATGGTGATCGCTTGCCTTGCGATGGCGACTGCTTCTCGCGATGTTGGATTTCGGAGTATTAAACCGCTTTTCAGGAATCTGACGCGCAACACAAACGTCGTCGATGCCACGCACGCACGCATTTCTGTCCCTCGGGTTGTTGGCGTTCGGCTGCGCTCCGGCGGATGACGCACCGGCCGCACGTGAGAAGGCTGCGCCGCCGGGAATGGAGCGACTGCGCAGACTCGATGTCCCCGCGCTGCACAACCTGCTCAAGGTCAGCCCCCGCATCTACTGCGGCGGCGAGCCGCGCGGCGACGAGGCGTTCGCGAGCCTCGGGCGGCTGGGCGTGAAAATCATCGTCAGCGTGGACGGCGCCCGGCCCGACGTAGACGCCGCTCGCCCGCACGGGCTCCGCTACGTGCACATTCCCATCGGTTATGACGGCATCGAGCAACAGGCGGAGCTGGCACTGGCCCACGTGGTGCGCTCGGCGGACGGGCCGATTTACTTTCATTGCCATCAGGGCCGGCATCGCGGGCCGGCGGCGGCCGCCGTCGCTGCACTCGCCGCCGGGGACGTCGACGCCGAGGGTGCGGAGCAGATTCTCCACCTGGCCGGAACGAGCACCGGCTACGCGGCCCTGTGGCGCGACGTGGCCGCGTATGTGCCGCCCGCCGCCGATGCGTGGTTCCCCGAACTGGTCGAAGTAGCCGAATTAGATTCGCTGACGGCCGGCATGGCCGCGATTCATCGGGCCTTCGATCACCTGCGGCTGTGCCTCGACGCCGGCTGGAAGTCGCCGCCGGAGCACCCGGATCTGATCCCGGCGCAAGAGGCACTGCTGTTGAAGGAGGGCCTGCGCGAGTCGTCCCGTCACCTGCCGGCAGAGACCGGTGAACAGTTCCGCGGCTGGCTCGTCGAAGCGGAACGCGACGCCAACGCGCTCCGAGCCGCGCTGGCTGCCGAAAGGCTCGCCGAGGCGGCCAGCCGCTTCACCTCGCTGGAAGGGCAGTGCCAGCGCTGCCACGTGAAGTATCGCGATTGAAGCGCTACGGCTGGTCCGCCGAGAGATTCACGCGGACGATCTCCTCGTCGTTGCGGGCGAAGACGCTTTTCATGGCAAACGCGGGCTGCGACCAGATCGTCATCCGCCGCTGCACCTTCCGCGTCGGCTCGACCAGCTTAGCGCGGCTGAGCTCGCGGTAGCCCTCCGGCGAAAGGTCTGCGACGATCAGATCGCCCTGCTCGTTGTGCAGGAAGTGCTTTCCCGAAGGCTCGTGCGGGACAAGAAACGCATTCCACCAGCGGCCCTCGCCCGTCGCCTCGAACGTTTCCCACACCCGCTCGCCCGTCTTCGCGTCGAGGCAGCGAAGCTGGCCGTAGCTGCACACGCCGTAGATATGGTCGCCGGTGAAGACGGGCGTGGAGATGATGCTGTGCAGGCCGTCGGTCTGCCGCTCACTGTTGCTGTCGCCCTTCCAGACGATTTCCGCCGATGTGCCGTCGTCGGAGACTTCGATCATCCGCGGTCCGTTATAGAAGGCCGTAACGAACAACCGGTTTCCGTGTTTGCGCGGCGTGGCAATCGTCAGCCCGGCCTGAACGCGAAAGGGAATCTCCCACAGCCGCTTGCCGCTGGCGGGATCGAGAGCCGAGACGGCTTCGGGATGCCAGACGATCAGCACGCGGCGGTCGCCGAACTCGAAGATCACCGGCGGAGCATAGCCCACCTGCGGATCGTCGAGCGCCCGCCACAGTTCGCGGCCTGTCTGTTTGTCGAAGCTGACGACCAGCGCCCCGCTTTCGCCGCCCACCAGCGTGATGAGTTGCTGCCCATCGACCAGCGGCGTGGCGACCATCCCCCACGTGGGGATAGGCGTCGCATAGTCTTCCACGAAATTCTTCTGCCAGACGACGCGGCCGTCATCGGCAGCCAGGCAGAACATGTGGCCCATCGCGCCGATGGCGTACACGCGGCCGTCGTCGATGAGCGGCGTCGAGCGGGGACCGGCCGGGTAGCTGATCTCGTACCGCGCCTCGTACTCGTGCGTCCACAGCGGCTCGCCGCTGGCGGCATTGAGGCACAGCACCCGCTCCGTCTGCTTCTCGAATTGCCGGTCCATCACGTACACGCGGCCGTCGGCGACCGCCGGACCGGCGTAACCCTCGCCCAGCGGCGTCGACCACATCCGCGGCAGCACGCCGTCCGCGTTCGTCTGCGGCAGCGTCTCGACAATGCCGGTCTCGCGCCACACGAGGTCGCGCTGCGGTCCGCCCCACTGCGGCCAGTCATCCGCGGCGGCCGTGCCGCAAAGAGTGCAGAAGAGCACGGCCGTGGCGACACAAATTACGGACCACGTGGTGACACGTGGTGACCGAGTGCAGTCATTCATGCGGATTATCCTGAATGGTCCCTCGCGAGCCGAGTTCGTTGTTCATGGGATGCACAGGGGTCAGACCCCTTTGCGGACAGGACGTGTGCCCATAGTCTTAGTCGCTCGTCCGCAAAGGGGTCTGACCCCTTCGCGCCGAGCGAGCCCTACCGCTTCGGCGAGTAGTCGGTCGGTTCGAGGTACTGGCGTTCGACTTTGGCGACGATCTTGCCGTCGCGCTCGGATTCGTCGCGGGCGCGCTGCCATTCAGGGTCGTTGCGGAAGGCTTCCCACGACTTGTCGGCCGCTTCGCGGCTCTTGTGGGCGATGAGGTACACGAGCGTGTTCTCGCCGTCGACGGGGGTGAAGTACAGCACGTTCTTCATGCCGTGCTTTTCGAAGAGCTTCATGGTGTGGTCGCGGAAGCGCTTGTGCAGCGCCGGGAGCCGTCCGGGTTCCGTGGTGTAGGTCCGCAGCTCGTAGAGGTAGCCGCTGTCCTTATCCGCCGCTTGTTCGTTACGATCGTCGGCGGAGACGCTCGCCAGCAGGGCGCCGGCGGCGACGAGCAGCACGGGCGTCGTGAGCTTGAGCAGGCTGTTCTTCATGAGTCTTCTCACTGGTCCTCAGGTGTCGTTCCGTTAGTCCACACGTTCTCCGCCGTTCGGCGTGGCCAGGGCCTTGAGTACGTCCGGGCTGATGTCCCCATCGATGGTACGGACGGAGCCGTCCATCAGTAGAAACTGGCCGGGTCCGCCGGACGGATGCCCAAAGCTTTCAGGGCCAGTGTTGATCCCCGCCCACGGGTCGCGGACGTTCTGCGGATCTCCCCACGGCCGAAACTTCCCAGCCGCCTCGCCCGCCAGCAGCGTGTTCGACGCGCCGTCGGTGACGTCGCGAAACCGCAGGCTGTGGTTTTGACGCAGGACATGGCTGTTGCCGGCGTAATGGCTGAGCGCAAAGCCCTGCGCGTCTTCCAGCTCCGAGACTTCCGGCGACTGGTAAGCTTCGACCCGCGTCTTGAACCATGCTGCGTTGCCGGGTGCATCCCAGGGCAATTTGAAATCGATCTTCCCGTGCAGGGGCGCCTGCTCGACGAATGGCAGCAGCATCGTCTGCCAGCCGTGCTGGCCTCGGCCCTGGGCGTCGAAAATGCCTCCGGGCGGAAAGCCCCGGTAGGTGTCATTGTAGGTGTGCAGCGCCAGACCGATCTGCTTGAGGTTATTGCGCGACTCGGCGGCTGCACGGGGGCGCCAGCCGCCGCCGCCGGCACCGTCATCCTTCCCCGAGCGGGCCAGCAGCACGATCACCACCACGACGCCGACGATCATCACCGCCGTGCCGAGGCCGATGACGAGCGCGGTCGAACTGTTCTTCTGCGGGCGGGCGGAGCGGCGCGGCTGTTTCGCGGCCTTGCCGCCACCCTGAGGCGGCGGAGTGCGCAGGCTCGCACCACACGCCGGACACGATTTCTCGCCGGCGGCGACGCGTTCCTCGCATTCCGGGCAGCGTGGCATTACCTGGTTCCTGGATCCCGCAGCTTGAAGGTCCGGGGACGGCCTTGCGGGCCGATCTGCAGGGTGTAGCTCTCGCCGTCCGGGGCCACCGAGGCCTTGACCCACACGCCCTGGCAGTCGGCGGTCGTGCCGGTGTTGGCGATGAATTCGGCCGGCGTCTGCTCTTCGGGCTTCAGTTCGACGTTGCGGTGAAGCTGGTAGAGGGCTTCGAGCGACTTCGCCTTCCGCAGCGTGGCCAGCGTCCGCGGGTGGCCACCTTTCGTCGGGCCGTTGCACATCACCGCCACCTGCGGCTCGATCGCCAGCACCAGCACCGGATTGTTGCTGGAGGGCAGCCCGTGGTGCGTCACCATGAACAGGTCGACCCGTCCCAGCGGGTTGCTCGGCGTCATCAGCTTCGCCTCGATATTCCACGTCAGATCGCCGCAGCAGAGGAAGCGGAAATTCCCGAACGACAGCAGAAAGCTGAGGCTGGCGGCGTTGTCGCTGTCGTCCTCGGGATCCGGCTCGTGAAGCTTCGCGAACGGGTTCGGCTCGCCCTCGTTCGGAATACAATTGCGGCTGGCCGTGACGATCTTCAATGCGAGCGGCGTCTCGCCCGATTTCAGCGGCAGCGTGTCGCCAGCCTGTAGCGTCTTCGATTCGTTTTCGGCGGCGCGCCGGTAATCGGCAATGCGGTCGACGAACTGCGGGTCTTCACGTAGCGCATCGGGAATGCCGCGATCCCAGAAGGTGCCGATGTCGATCATCGCCGCCAGCGAGGCGTGGTTTCCGTAATGGTCGCGGTGCCAGTGGGTGACGGCGGCGTGGTCGATGCGTTCGAAACCGGCGACTTCGCGGACGACTTTGAGAATCCGGTCGCGGTCGCGTCCGTTGTTGTCAGGGTAGCCGGAGTCGATCAGCAGCGACTCTCCGGCCGGCGTGATGATCAGCGTTGCCGCCCCGCCTTCGACATCGATGAAGTAGATGTCGAGCCGCTTGCCCTCCGCATCGGCAAAGGCGCCTGCGGGCATGGCGACGGCAGCGATGAACATCGCCAGCGACAACAGGCGAGCGGCGAATCCGGAGCAGGTGATCATGAGGAGACCTCACGAGCGGCAGGCGAACAGCAGTACTCGTTCACAGCGGAAGCCAGAATAGCCCGGATGGCTGCGATTTGCACGCGGCGCGGCCTGCCCGACTTTCCGCATCGCTACAAACAGCGGCCACTCGTGGCGCGGCGGCGTTTTTTCGGCGGGGGGTCGTTGCGTCGCGTTCCGCAGAGATTTATGATCGCCGACGCGCACGAACGCTGTTTTCACCGGGGGTAAGCCTATGCAGGCCGGCCAGTTGAGGGAATTGCTCGAAGACGTCCAGATCGACGTCGCCGAGACCGAGCGGGCGCTCGCCGAAATGCGCAGCCTCGAGAATTACGTCGAGCGCAAGCTGAAAACGCCCGGGGGAAAAGAGGCCCACTACCAAGGACTCCTGGACGATGTCCAGCGCGACATCGACAAGGCCGAAAACGAACTGGCGGAACTGCGCGGGGTGGAGCGCTACCTGCGTCGGAAGCTCAAGGATCAGCGGCCGGGCGAGACGTTTGGCGGCCGGTCGGAAGAGTTCGAGCCGCCGGAGGCCCCCGCTGCGAAGCACCCGAAGCCGGTAGAGATCGAGCCCAGCCCGCCGCCCCGTCCAAGGCCGCAGACGCCCCCTGCGCCACAACCGGAAAGGGCAGCCAAGCCGTCGGCTCCGCCCGAGCAGGACCGGCAGGCGATCAAGGCGAAACCGCTGCCGAAGCCTGCGGCGGAACGGCCGGCGCCGCGTCCGCCCGAGAAGCCCCGGCCGAAGCCGCCCGCTCCCGCGGAAAAGGCGGCAGAGGGCGGCGGTGACGCGATGCAAACGGTCGAATTCGGCCCGGACGGATTTCCGATGACTTAGCGGGACTTCATCACCAGTTCGCTGGGCTCGGCGACCTTGCGGTAGCCCATGCTGTAGAGCACTTCCAGCACTTCGCTCCACGTGGGAAACTGGCGGCCGCTTTTGCGCTTGTACTCGTCCATCGACCGCATGAACTCGACCTCGTCTTCCGAGTAGTCGCGTTCGCAGGTCGTGGGATCGATTTGCCGGCGACGTTCCTGCTTGCGGCGCGGGCCGCGGCGGGCCATGCCGTCGTCGGTGCTTTCGAGGCTGTCGGGGAGGCTCTCGGCGTTCGTGCGGCGGTCGGCCCTGCGGCGATCGACGACCAGGAAGGCCGTCGCAAGATCGTTGGTCACCATGGGAAAAAGACCTTTCGGGGATCAGGCAGCGGGGCGCTGCGTTGGGATCGGCTCCGTCCCCTTGAATCGAGCGGGTCAGACGCGGCGGCCGGCGGCCAGAGGTTGAGGCCGTGCTGCCAGCGAATTCCCTTCGCACCGACCCACCCCTGTCCCTGAGGTGAGGCGGACGCAGCAATTATTCCACACGCTGGCAATCCGTGCGGACGTGGCCGGTTGAGAAAACGCAACCGGTCCGGCAAGACATTCCTTTGGCGCAATTGGGCCGTTTATTCCTGGGATCGAGAAATGACGAATGACGAAATCCGAATGACGAAAGAATGACGAAGCCCGAATGACGAAGGTCGGGGTCCAGCTCTCCGCCGGTGAGTTTTGGGCTTCGGCATTCGTCATTCGGGCTTCTTTCGTCCTTCGGATTTCGTCCTTCGGATTCCCCCCCCGAGTTGTCTCGCCCGCGGCCTTGCATTATCGTCCCCACTGGCACTGCCAGTAGCGTTTGCCGTCTCGGGGGAGTCAGCACGTGGCCGAACGGGTCATCATCATCGGGTCGGGACCGGCCGGCTGGGCCGCTGCCATCTACACCTCGCGGGCCAGCCTGGAACCGCTCGTCATCGAAGGGGCCGTCACCGAGGACAACCGCCTCAAAGGCACGCTGCCTCTGGGGCAACTCGCGCTCACCACGGAAGTCGAGAACTACCCCGGCTTCCCGGCCGGCGACATGCGGGCCTTTCTGGATGACGCCTTGGAGCCGGCGCGGGTGCCCTATCGCCACGCCAACGAAGACCCGCACCGCGCCGTCACCGGCCCCGAGCTGATGGAGCTGATGCGGCGGCAGGCCCTCAACTTCGGCACGCGCGTCAAGACCGACGACGTGGTGCACGTCGACCTCTCGCAGCACCCTTTCCGGCTGAAGACCCTCTCCGGCGAGGAGCTTCAGAGCCTGTCGCTGATCGTGGCCACCGGCGCCCGCGCGAATTACCTGGGGCTGGAATCGGAAGAGCAGTTCAAGAACCGGGGCGTCTCGGCCTGCGCCGTCTGCGACGGAGCCCTGCCTCGCTTCCGCAACCGGCCGCTGGTCGTGGTCGGCGGCGGCGACAGCGCGATGGAAGAAAGCAACTACCTCACCAAGTTCGCGACGCGGGTGTATGTCGTCCACCGCCGCGACGCGTTCCGCGCGAGCAAGATCATGGCGGAGCGAACGCTGGCGAACCCGAAGATCGAGGTGAAGTGGAACTCGGTCGTCGACGAAGTGCTGGGCAACGACGAACACGGCGTGACCGGCGTGCGGCTCCGCTCGACTGTCGATGCGGCAAAGACCGAGGAACTGGAGGCCTCCGGCTACTTCGCCGCGATCGGCCATACGCCGAATGCGGATTTCCTGCGGGGACAGCTCGAGACCACGGAAAAGGGCTACATCCGCTGGACGAAGCCGTTCCGCACGCACACGAGCGTCGAAGGTGTATTCGCCGGCGGCGACGTCGCCGACGACTATTACCGGCAGGCCGTGACCGCCGCCGGCACGGGCTGCATGGCCGCGCTCGACTGCGAGCGCTGGCTGGCCGCCAAGGGCTTCGACTGAAAGCCGCACGACTGCCGGGCCGCTCGCTTTTCAACTCCACCGTTGGATCGACCGGACTCGGAGGCGTAGAATCGAACTATGCCTTCCGATGTCGTCCCTGCACGCGTTCCACGATCCTTTGCCATCCCCCCACTGGCGGTTGCGCTGTGTGCGGCACTGCTCGCCGGATGCGGCGAGTCGGCGGCTGTGACGCCGCCAGTTCCCGAGTCAACCGGCAAGATGCCCGCAAATCCATCGCTCGCTGTCGACGAACCAGATTCCGCGCCGCCCGGCATGGTCTGGATTCCCGGCGGCCGCTTCACGATGGGGGACAAGGACGGCGCTCCGCACAAGCACCCCGATTTCGCCGATAAGATCCCCGAGCACCACGACGCGATGTTCGAACATACCGTCGAGCTCGACGGCTTCTGGATCGATGCGACGGAAGTAACGAACCGGCAGTTCGCCGAATTCGTCGCAGCGACCGGCTATCGCACGACCGCGGAGCGCGCGCCGAAGCGTGAAGATTTCCTTGGGCAGGTGCCGGACGTCAGCCTCATTCCGGAAGAGAACCTCGTCGCCGGCTCGATCTGCTACAACCCGCAGCTCGACGTCGAGCGGTTGAAGTCGCTCGATCGCCGCGATCCGAGCTGGATCTATCAGGGCCTCGTCTGGATGTATCAGAAAGGGGCCGACTGGAGGCGTCCAGAAGGGCCGGAATCGTCCGTCGACGATCGCATGGACCATCCGGTGGTGCACGTCTCGTGGCACGACGCCGCGGCCTATGCCGAGTGGGCGGGCAAACGGCTGCCGACCGAGGCCGAGTGGGAGTACGCCGCCCGCGGGGGCCTCAAAGGCCGCAAGTACCCGTGGGGCGAAGATCCGAAACCCAAGGGCCGCTGGGCGCACAACATCTGGCAGGGAGCGTTTCCGTTCGAGAACACGGTGGAGGACGGCTTCCGCACGACGGCGCCGGTGAAGTCGTTCCCGCCCAATGGCTACGGGCTGTACGACATCTCGGGCAACGTGTGGGAGTGGTGCAGCGACTGGTACCGACCCGATTACTACTTCTCCAGTCCCCGCCGCAACCCCGCCGGTCCCCAAGCGAGCTTCGACCCGCAGGAGCCGAATGTCCCCAAGCGGGTGCAGCGTGGCGGATCATTCATGTGCAGCGACACGTACTGCATCGGCTACAGCGTCGCGGCGCGGATGAAGGGTGACCCGGCCAGCGGAGCGTTTCACACGGGCTTCCGCTGCGTGCGATCCGCTCGTTAGCGCAGTTTCGCTTTTGCGGGGCCAAAGAGATCCCAGGGCGTTGCCTTGGGCTATCGAGTTTGACCCCGTCGGGGTCGAAACTACGGCGGCTCCGAATCAGGGTGAAACTCTAGCGACTCTCCGCCCGCCCGGCCGGATCGCCTGCATCGGCGGGCAACGCTGCGTTCCACTCCAGCACCGCCCGCTTCAGCCGCTCAACCACCTCGGGGTGCTTCGCGGCCACGTTCGTCGATTCGCTGACGTCGCTGCCGAGATCGTAAAGCTGCGGCGACGTGCCGTCATATCTGAGATAGAACTTCCAGTTCCCGTCTCGGACCGCCAGATCGGGATTGGGCTCATGGGCCGTCCCCGGACGGTCGGGAGGCCGTCGCCAGAAGATGGGGGCGCGGCGGCTCGCAGCGGATTTGCCGAGCAGCGTTTCCAGCAGGTTTTCACCATCGAGCGCGACGCCCTTCGGCAGCGGCCTTCCGGTGAGAGCGTAGAGAGAACGATTGACGTCGAGAGCGCACAGGACGGAGGTGTTATTCGTCGTGCCGGCTGCGTCAGGTGCGATCAGGCCCGGTCCCCACACGATCAGCGGCGAGCGGACGCCGCCTTCGTAAAGGTACGTCTTGTGGCCGCGCAGCGGGGCGGACGAACCCGCGCCGGGTTCGGGGCCGTTGTCGGAGGCGACGAGAATTAGCGTACTGTTACGCAGACTCTCGTCGTGGCGGATACGCTCGAACAGCGGGGCGAGTTGCTGGTCCATGGCTCGTCCACGAACGCCGCCGTGACGCGCGAGCGGTCTTCCCAGCGGATTGGCCCCCGTCCGAGACCGGCGGAACCGAGGTCGTGCTTCTGGGCTGGTTTGCCGTCGTAGGCGTCCTTCAACGGCAGCACTCGCGGACCGAGACCTTCGAAGTTCGTGAGGATGCGGTCGAACCCATAGCGGGAAATCAGCGGCGCGTCGCCCACGTCGCGCTGGCCGCCCATGTGCCATTTGCCGAAGTGACCGGTGGCGTAGCCCCCGTGGTTCAGCTCGCGCGCGAGCACGGGTGCATCCGGATCGAGCCAGTGGGCCATCCCGCGATCCTTGTTGGCCTGTCGATGCGCGAGGTACGAGCCGATCCGCCAGCGCTGCGGGTACTGCCCCGTCGTCAGCGCCACCCGCGACGGCGAGCAGATCGGCGAGTTGACGTAAAAGCTCGTGAACTGGATGCCCTCCCGCGCGAGGCGGTCGATGTTTTCCGTCTCGACCGCATCACCGCCGAAGCACGACAGGTCGGACCAGCCCATGTCGTCGATGAACACCGTGACGATGTTCGGCGGCCGACGCGGATGGTCTGCTGATCCGATCGCGCGGGCGATGCGTTTCGGTGTGCCGAAGACCTCCTGCCGGTCCTGCGTCTCCTTCATCCAGCGATCGAGCTTGTTCCGCAGATCGGCGAGGCGCTCGGCGTGATCCGCCTCGGCGATGAGGTTTCGCTGTTCGTACGGATCGGAATTCAGGTCATACAGCTCCTCAGCCGGCCGCTGCTGGTAACGCAGCACGTGCCGCTTCGCTTTGGGACTGGCAACCGCGGCGTCCACCCAGCTCTCCCAGTAGCCGCTGTCGGCCGGCGCATTTGTCACGTGGCTGGTGAAGCGGAACTCCGGATGCAGGTTGCGGATGTACTTCCAGCCGTCGGACGTGCGCGCGGCCCGCGTCGGGTACACGTTGTTGTTTCCGTCGCCGCTGTGCGTCGTGAAGATGACCTCGCGATGCGTCTTCGTTTGCCCCGCGAGCACCGGCAGAAACGAGCGGCCGTCGATTCCGTCGGGCGGTGCTCCACCCGCCACCTGCATCAGCGTCGGCAGAATGTCCACCCACGAGACCATCGCCTCGGTCCGCACGCCTCCAGCGATGCGTCCCGGCCAACTGACGATCAGCGGCGTGTGGATGCCGTCTTCGTAGAGCGTCCACTTGCCGAACGGCCACTGCGCGCCATGGTCGCTGGTGTGCAGAAAGAAGACGTCTTCGCCCAGCGTCTCGCGGGCGGCATCGTAAACCTGCCCCAGTTCGCGGTCCATCGTGCGGATCGCCGCGACGTACCGCGCCCGCCACTCGCGCGAGTCGGGCGTCGCGACATGGTTCGGCGGCGCCACGAGGCTCGCCGGATCGATGCCGGCAGTGTCCTCCGGCCACGGGACGTGCGGCCAGTTCGTCCCCACAAACAGACACAGCGGCCGCTCGTCCTTCCGCTGCCTGAGCCAGGCGATCGCCCTGGGGACGGCGATATCCTCGTGGTAGCGGAAGTGCCGCGCGAGATCGAAGCCGTACTCGGGAGTTTGCGCGTAGTGCCCGACCTTTCCGAACGACACCACCTCGTAAGGATCCGTAAAACAATAGATTACCGAAATTGGTCTAGCCTGGAATGCGGTCTTG
>JAHWKJ010000134.1 GCA_019347905.1 Planctomycetota bacterium | reverse complement strand
ACTACAATCTCGTTCGCGAACTCCTCTGGTCCTGCTGGGAGCGGCTCGAAGAGTTGGCGGAATCTCCCGAGACGCGGCATCGGCCCGATGCGCTCACCGTCGGCGACTTTCTGACGATGGAAGTCCCGCGACTGGAATTGGTCCGGGAAGAATGGCTCGACAGGCCCGATCCGGAATGCCACGGACGCACGCCGCGCTCGATCATCGCGCGCGAACGCGCCCGGATTCCCGAAGCCGTCACGGGCCGCGAGGCGATGGTCGACCCGGATTGTCCCTGCTGCCAGATGATGGCCGACATGCCCGGACCGTACTTCTGGCATCTCGACGGCAGCGAAATGGACGACGATTTCGCCTTCGACATCTATCATCGCACGCGCGAGGGGTGGGAGGAGGAGCGACGCTCCTGGGAAGAGCACAGCCGCGCCTTCAATGAAGAGTGGGCCGAGCGCGAACGTCTGGGAGTGACGAATGCGACTCCCGGCGACGGGTCCGTCTGGTCTCGCAGCTACTGTGTCGGAGAGACGGCCGACGTGCCCCTGGGCCTGCGGGTGTTCGGAATCGGCTGCCGCCTGGCCGAACTGATCGTTGGCCTGCGTGCCGGCGCCGATCGCGCGGCCACACCCCCGGCCGCCGGGCACCGCATCGACCAGCTCAACCGGGACTTCGGCAATCTGCGCGAGGTCCTGCAGACAGCCGATTCCTCACTGGCCCAAGCACTCATTGGCCCCGTACTCGATCGCTTCACCGAAACGCTCGATGCCGTCGCGACCGCTCGTCCCGAGCTGGCACCGCAATGCCAGTCTCTGACCGACGAGGTCTACAAGCTCCTGGACCCGCCGCCCCCCGAGCCGGATTGGGACCTGGACGATCCGCGAATTCCATTCTGAGAGGCTGTCCGAAAAAGGGGTCTGACCCCCTACGGGCAGAGGGAACGGAAACGTCGAGGCACTACGAGAAGGGGTCTAACCCCTTTTTCGGACAGCCGCTGAGGGACGCCCGCACTCGGCACGAAACAGGATCCTGTGACGCCGTTGCCAGGTACGGCGAGCCTGATCTTGAGGGGACGGAACGCATGGCCGACTTCACTCCGACTCAGGGCCGCTACCTGGCGTTTATTCACGCCTACACGAATTTGCACGGCCGTCCGCCCGCCGAATCCGAGATCGCCGCGGCCCTGTGTGTTTCGCCGCCGTCGGTGAACCGGATGGTGAAGACGCTGGAGAAGATCGGCCTGATTCTGCGCCAGCCGGGTCAGCCGCGTTCGTTGCAGATCCTGGTACCGGAGAACGAGATTCCGCCGTGGGGAAGTCGGAAGCGGACAACGGGTATATCGCGTTCAGACGACTCATCCCACCCTGAGAAACGGCCCCCGGCGACGCCGACTGCGAACTTGTACGTGGTGACGGTGTTTTTGATGGGTGGACCCGTCAGCAAGAAGTTCGCCAATCAGGAAATCAGCCGCGCGATTGAAATTCGCGGCGACCAGACGCTCGACGACCTGCACCGCGCCATCTTCAAAGCGTATGACCGCTGGGAAGAACATCTGTACGAGTTTCAGTTCGGCAGGCGTCCGTTCGACCCGGACGGCCCCAACTTCGGAATTCCAGGTCCAGGGGAAGAGGGGACGCGGAGCAGGGACGCTCGCACCACGAGTCTCGATGACTTGGATTTGCATCCGCATAGCGTCTTCGGCTACTGGTTCGACTTCGGCGACGACTGGTATCATCAGGTTCAAGTGGACCGGATCGAACAAGCGATTCCGACCGTCACCTACCCGCGGGTCATCCGGCGGAAGGGCAAATCACCGCCGCAGTATCCTGACGAATGATCGGCGGCAGCATCGATCGCTCCTCGATCGGCATCGCTCTACTTGCTCTGAAGCTGCGAGACACCGTCTCACTCGTGTGCATCGGCATGACCGATGAGTTCGCGGCAGCGCTCTGTGAGTAGCGCTGCGACCTCGTCGTCCGGCGCCGCCCGCTGCAATTCCTCGTAGACGCTCAGAGCCTGCTCCCACTCGCGGGCGAGACATGCCTCGAAGGCCTCGTCGAATCGCCGGCAACGGGTGACGAGCGATTCGGGCGGCCGTTCGCGCTGGTCGGCCACGAGTTCGTAGATCCGGACCCCCTCCGTGCGGCCCATTACCCGCACGAGGTCCACCGGCCGGAAGAGAAACTCGTCGCCCGCCTGCTGTCGCGTCTGGTCGCTGACCAGGATCGATGTGCCGTAGAACTTGTTGGCCCCCTCCAGCCGGCTGGCGAGGTTCACGGCGTCGCCCATCACGGTGTAGTTCATCCGCTCCATCGAACCGACATTGCCGACAATCGCGCTCCCGGTATGCAGGCCGAAGCGCGTCTGGAAGGGCAGCCGGCCTTTCGCGACCCATTCAAGATTGAGCATCTCGGGTAAAACTCCGGTACCTTCATCGCCATCCTGCCGTGCCTCTGACTGTACCGTGAATTGATTTATCGCCGGTGCACATAGCTCCTTCCGCGTATTCGATGTAATTGTAGTCGTGGTCGGGCGGGCGGTTGTCGCGTTGAGCGGGCGTCAATGGCCTCGACCGCCTCCATCCTGGCTATGCCGCTTCGCGGCCTGGTCCCGCGGCGCAGCTTGCTGTGAGTTCATACACGACCGCGCGCCGCAGCTTTCCAAGCACTGTGGCCGAACCCGTTTTCCGCAGACAGTAGGCGATCTTCTGAGCCAGCCAGCGGGGCACGGCGGCGGTGGCCGCGAGGTCCGCCGTGGTGAACGTCGAGGGCAGGCCTGGCGGGAGCAGCGCGATGAGGTCGCCGGCCGAGCAGAGCGTAAGGCTTGTGCGAACTTCTCGAAGTTCGCGGTCCTCGACCCGGTAATCTTTGCTGCGCCAGCGTCGCTTCCGGCGCGGAAGGCGATGCTCTTCCTGTTCGACGAGCAGGACATCCACCTCGAGCCGGGGGTGCGGGAAAACGTCCACGAAATGCACCAGTTCGACGAACAGGTGGTAGAGCGATTCTCGCGCGGGGCTGTAGCGTTTGGAAACGATCGGGCCGCCGCGGCGCGCCCGGCGGACGATCAGCGTCCGTTCGGCCAGCGGCTTGACGACCCGCACCCGGTGCCGCTCCAGGAGTGCGGCGACTTTCCGCCGGATGGCTGCCAGCGGAGCCGACTGAATTTCGACGAGCCGCCCGTCGGCGATGGCGTCGATGCGATAGCCGTCGACGAGGACTTCGCGGCAGTTCGGATCGTCGGCGTACAGGGCCTTGAGCTGACGATGGAGCGTCGTTTCCATGGAATTGCCGTTGGCCGCGAATCGTAGCGGGCCCGGCCGCGTGCAGGAATCCTGATATCAATGCCGATCGTCGCCGGTGCACGCCACAATTTGCAGTCGCACGACCGGGCTTGCGCCGGTCATGGGCGCTCACGGGAACGGTGGGAATCGCCCCCATAGCAACCACGGTTTCAGCAGTGGAAGATTCCTGGAGCGAAATCGACTTCCGCGGAGCGCGAGATGAACGCTTCCATCCGAAGAACGGCAGCGACAGTCGTTGTGATGATGTTGCTGGCCGGTTCATTCACCGGATCCGGGGCCTTTGCAGAGGAACGATTGCAGTGGCTGTATAACGCGCATCCTCTGGAGTTCTGGCTCAGTCGGCTTCATGCCGAGAGCGAGGAGGCCCGACTCGAGGCCGTGCAGGCGGCCGGGAGCTTTCTGGAAGACGATCCGGAGCGAATCCAGCCGCCGTTGATCGAGGCCTTGCGGGATCCGGCTCAACGCGTGCGGGAAGCGGCGGTCATGGGTTTGAGTTGGGGGCGGCCGCGGCTCACCGGCCCGGACGAGGTGATCGAGGCACTCACCGACCGGTTGAAAGACGCTCAAGAGGCAGAGCGGGTTCGCGAATGGTCCGCGCGCGGCCTGGCACGTTGCGGAGTCCCTGGCGCCAAGGCGCTTGCAGCAGCGATTCCGGAAATTGACGATGACAAGGTGAGATCCGAAGCGGTCGAATGGCTCAGCAGAATGCCGCACGACCTTCGCGAGCTGGTGCTCGAAATTCGCCACATGCGGGATGCGGCGCAGCAATTTCGCCCCCGCACCAGTCAGCCGCCGAGGGAATTGCTGCGCCTTGCCGTGGAAACTCTCGAAGACCCTGAGGAGCGCGCTTACGTTCGCCGGCGGCTCGACGCCGCCGACCGCATTGCCCCGCTCGCATTCCAGCAACTCGAGCGGGAGGTCGAGACGGGAACGCCGCGCTCCCGTGCGATCGCCATGTCTCGGCTGCCACAATTGGCGGAAGCGAAAGAGCCGGGGCGGCCGGTCCTGTCGCTGCAACAGGCCATCGAGTCCCAGGATCCACGGGAGCGCTTCTGGGCGGCAGCCGGCATCGCGGCCGTCGATTCGAAATCCGAAGCGGGCGACAGCGCTGTCGAGCTGATCGTTGAAGAGTTGGTCCAGGACGTGAAGCAGGCCGGGAGGGTCGACGAGTCGCTCTCCTGGAAGTTCCGGCTGGGTACGGCGCGGAGCCCCCGGCGCGACGAGATTTTCCGTCGGATTGCAAAGAGCGTCGACGATCCCGACCTCGTCGCCGAAGTGCGGGCGGTCCAGCTCGATCTGATGGAGAAGACGGAGGAAGCTGCGGCCCAGATCGCCATTTCGATCCTGAAGTCCAACAGCGAGTCCGCCCGGAGAGAGGCGATTGGTGTCCTGCGCCGGCTCGGCCCATCGGTCGGAAAGACGGCCGCTCCCGTCCTGCTGGATCTCGTGAAGGACGCACGCACGCAGAGTCAGGTGGTCCAGGACGCTATCGAAGCGCTCAAGGCCATTGACCCTGAAGGAAAATGGACGCCGCAACTCGATCTGGCCACGCTCGAACGACTGGACCAGCACGCGGGCCTGGTCGAGCATGATCCATGGCTCATCAATCAGGCCCGCGGCCAGGGCAAAGCCGTCATGGCAAAGCTCGAAGCGGTGATCGAGAGTTCGCCGCCGCAGAACGGTTTGAGCGAGCCGGGTGTGATCCTGCTCGGCTCTCAGGGGGCAAGCGGACAGGCGATTCGCACGCTGGGGCACTTGGGAGAGCCTGCCGTCCCGGTGCTCCGTCGCATCGTCGTCAAGTATCCCGAGGATGTTCGGGCAGCCGATGCAGCTCAAGCACTGTTGCTTGTCGGGCCCAAAGGCGTCGACACCTTGATCGAGCTTGCCGACCACAGCGATCCGGTCGTACGACGGCAGGCCGTCCGTGTCCTGCCGCATGCACGTCATCGGACAGACGAGGTGGCCGAGGCGCTGATTTCTGCGGCGAGGGACGATCAGCTTCTCGTGCGCCGGGATGCGCTGTTCGCCATCTCCCGCCTGGAAGAAGTCGACCCGCGAGGGATACCGGTCGTCATGGAAAACGTCGGGCACGACAACGTGGACGTCAGCAGGCAGGCGGCCGAAGCACTTCGCCGCGTGGGACAAGCAGCGCCCCGCGCCGCAGTCGCCGCGTACCGGAAGGCCCTCCGGCGGGGCGACTCAAAACTCTTGCGGACGGTTCTCGAGTCCCTCAAAGACTATGGAGAGGCGGCGGCTGAAGCTCTGCCGGAAATCCGACCGCTGGTGAAGGATCACGAAGGACTCCACATCGAGCCACTGGAAACGATTGCCGCCATGGGAACCGCCGCAGAACAGGCCGAGGATCTCCTTCGCGATGAGTTGAACTCCACGGAGCCGCGCCATCGCTTCTGGGCGGCTGTCGCCCTCAGCCGGTTCGACGCCGGTATTGAGAGTGCCTTGCCGATCCTCATCGAGTTTCTCGATTCCAGCGAGAGAACGCGAGACAACAGCCGAAGCCTGCAACTGCTGGCTGTGGAGGCGATTGGAGACGTGGGCTTGGCAGCGGAGCCGGCTATCGATCCATTACTGGATGTGCTCAGAGCGAAACGACCGCTTCCAGTTCCAGATAACAATCGCATTGCGGTCGTTTACGATCAGTGGAAAGCGCGGGAGTCGGCCGCGGAAGCTCTCGGCAGGATCGGGCGAAGGAAACCGCAGAAAGTCGTAGCCGGACTGGCCGCGGCAATCGGCCGCGGCGGCGAACCGGAATGGCAGACGGTGGCATCGAAGGCAGCGATCGCGTTGCGGGGATTTGGAGCGGAGGCGGAGCCGGCAGTCGATGAATTGATCGCGCGTCTGAAGGGGCACAGTCACAGCGACAGGATCTATCAAGATACGCTTCTGGCGATCGGAAGGCCGGCCGTTCCGGCGCTGGCCAAAGCGCTGAGGAGCGACTACCAGACCGCCGTGCCGGCCGCAGAAGTCCTGGGACAAATGGGTGAGTCGGCTGCCGCGGCCGTCCCGGCTCTGGTGGATACGGTTCGCGATCGCGGCGTCCATTGGGCAGCGCGAGTGGCCGCCATCAAAGCCCTGGGAGAGATCGGCGCTCCGTCCCGTCCTGCGATCCCCTACCTGGAAGCGCTGGCGACTACCGAAGTGAATCCCTATTGGGCGAACGAGAATTGGGCAGAAGCCGCCCGAGCAGCATTGCGCTGGATTCGTCAGGCGATGCCCTCCAGCGGATGAACCTGCACCAGCGGCATGTGCCCGTTCACGAAACGAGTTCGGGAATCGGCCGGCCGCCCTCCACCACCACGGGAATGGGCCGGCCGCGGTGGTTCTCCCAATGGGCGCTGAGATCGATGCCGAGATGCTGAAATACCGTGGCCGCCAGATCCTGGGGCCGCACGAGGCCCGTCAGCACGTCGCCGCCGCGGCGGTCGGTGCTGCCGATCGCCTGACCGTGCTTGAGGCCGCCGCCGGCCGCGACCATCGACATCACGTTGGTCCAGTGATCGCGGCCGGCTTCTTTGTTGATGACCGGCGAACGGCCGAACTCGCCCAGCATAAGCACCAGCGTCTTGTCCAGCAGGCCCCGGTCGGCCAGATCGCTCACCAGGGCGTACAGCGCCCGATCGACGCGCGGCAAGAGCGGCTTCAGGCCCTTTTCGATGCCGCCCCAGCGCACGTTGTCGCCGTGGTGGTCGAAGTAGCCCCAGGCGCCGCTGACGAGCACGAAAGTCACTCCGGCTTCCACCAGCCGCCGCGCCAGCAGGGCCTTCTCGCCGACGCTCACGCGGCCATACAGATCGCGGGTTGCCTCGGCTTCCGCGGAAAGATCGAACGCCTGCTGGACCTTGCCGGAGACGACCATCTCGTAGGCCTGCCGGCTGAAGCGGTCCATGCGATCGAGCGTCTGCTGCTGGTCGAGCCCGCGGCGAAAACGGTCGAACTGTTCCCGCAGCGTTTGGCGGTCCTGCAGCCGGGGAACCGCGATGCCCGGCGGCAGATTGAACTTGCCGGCCAGTTCCAACCCCTTGACCGGCTCGTAGTCGGCGCCCATGTGGCCGGCGCCCCACACGTCGGAGGTCCACGAGTCCGCCAGTCCGACGAACGCGGGCAGGTCGGGATCATTGGCGCCTCGGAAGTGCGCCGCGACCGAACCCATCGACGGATAGCCGCCGCCGTCCTGGCCGTCGTTCGTGCGCCGGGCGAGCGGGTTGCCGGCCTGCATTGTGATGGGCGTGTGATTGCTGGCTTTGCAGTCGACGGAGCGGATCACCGACAGCTTGTCGGCGATCGAGGCCTGCAGGGGCAAATGCTCGGTGAACTGCAACCCCGGCACGGCCGTCGAGATCGTCGCGAACGGGCTGCGGATTTCCTGCGGCGCGTGAGGTTTGGGATCCCACATGTCGATGTGGCTGGGGCCGCCGGACAGCCAGAACAGAATGACCGCCTTCCCGTCGTTCGCGGGCGCGGCCGCGCCGGCACCGGGCGAACGGGCTTCGAGCAGTCCCGGCAACGCCAGACCGCCCGCGCCCGCGAGACCCGCCTGGAGAAACCAGCGCCGCGATCCCGCGCGAAGCACACTCGTCATGTGCGGGGCAACGCCATTGTTCTGGAGCCCTCGACGATGAAGATCATCGTGGGCTGCGGCGCGACGCGGACTGGTCATGGGTCGCTCTCCCGGCGGTTTGGGTTCAAGAGCCGCCAACACGCGGAGGGAACCGCCTCGGCGACATGCTGCACATCGTACGTCACCGGCGATTCCATCAACGACTGCCGATACGGACCTGCATTGTCGGCCACGCTACATGCCGGGTCAACTTCGCCGGCGCAAACCATCGCCTTTCGGCAAGGCCCGCCGGCTGAGGGAGCCGCACGCTCACGGCCGCAGGGCGTCCAGCAACTCGTCCAGCGGCACCGTGGCGAACGTACTGGCATAGTCGGACATCGCATAGCGAACTCGGCGGTTGAAGGTGACCGCTCACCGGGATTCGTCGAGCGTCCGCAATAGCTCGACAGCGTCGAACAGCGCGTCCCCGCCCATGGCGGTGGGCGCGATCCCCGTGAGCTCGCTGTCGCCGAAGTCTTTCCAAAGATCGCGGGTGACGACGGTCCACTCGCCGGGTGCCTCCGCCGCGATCTCGATGGCCTGCCACCCCGTCGTGTTGCGACCGGCGTAGTAACGGCAGCGGGCTTCACCGGCGGACGGCCAGGCGCCGTTGTCGGCCAGTTCGATCATCACACCGTGGGCGCCGTCGGCCTTCCATGCGAAGCGCAGGTAGCGGAATTCACCAGGCGACGGCTCTTTGCGAATGCGGAACGACCAGCCCGCGATTCGCGGGGAGTACCTCTGCGGCGGTGTGACCCGCAGGGCCGCACGGCCAACGAACTTGTCGTCGGCGACGAACGCCGCCGTGCCGGCGCCTTCGTTCAGCGCCGCGGCCAGCGCCGGGTCATCGTCCAGCAGCATCAGCCGCGAGGGCGGTTGCCGCAGCCAGGCGATGACGTCGGCGGCATCCTCCGGCGTCAGCACCTTGACCAGGTCTTCCGGCATCAGCGATACGGCCGAGGCTTTGAGGAGCTCGATGTCCTTGCGCAGGACCATGAATTCCGTGCCGCGAGGCTGCCTCACCAACAGGCTGTTGGCCGACTCGCCCGCGATGAGACCGTTCAGAATCCGCCCTGCATTCGTCACGATGGTGTAGCCTGCATAGCCCGAGGCGATGGCATCCCCGGGCGCCAGGATGTCGCGGATGATCGTTTCTTCGGCCCGCTGGAACTCCGCCGTCAGGTCGGGGCCGAGCGCGAAGCCGATGCCGTGGGCCTGGTGGCAGTCGGCGCATCGCTCGCGAAAGACTTTCTCGCCCCGCTCCGTGTTCCGGGGCGCCTTTAGCGCCGCGAGATACCGCGGGAGATCCTCCGCCCCGGTCTTGGCCGACTGCTCGAACAGTCGGTCAGCGCGCTGTTGAACCTCACCGCTGGTGTGTTCGATCAGCAGACGGCGCTGCGCCGCAGTGAGTGCGGACACCGGAATCCGCCGCTGCTCCAACGCCTCGACCAGGACGGGCAACCGGTCGCGCCGGGCAAAAGCCGCGTCCAGAATTGCTGACCGGAGCTGTGGAGTGGCCGCGGCGAAGGAATCGGCGAGCGTGGAGATGACCCCCGGATCGGGCTCGACGGCAAATTGCTCCAGCGCCGTGAGCCGCGTTTCCGCCGGCAACTGCGGATCCGTCAGAGCCCGCGCGGCCCGGGACAGCCGCGACCGGCGCTCCGCGGGAGATTCGAGCCTCAACAGGCCGACGAGCGCCTGAGCTGTGGAACGGCTCTCGTTGTTCCTGTTCTCGGCGGTTGCCAACCGTTTCAACGCCCGCCGCGCCGCTTCGTTCAAGGCCAGTTCGACCGGACTCTCGAACCGGCTGCGCAGGCCCTCGAGACAATTCGCCTGAATGTCCTGATCCCGGACCGACGCGATCAGCTCGATCGCCGCAGACAACTCCTGCGGGTCCCGGCGTGAAGCAATCGCCGCACACAGCGGCCCCAGCAACTGGCGGGCATGGCCCAATCCAGGCGGATCGGCCCGATCCGCAGTCCGGGCCTCTGGCGGCTGCCCTTGCAGCAGCTCTGCGAGCAGCCGACCCGCGCGGCCGGCCACGGAGCTGAGCACCGCGTCGTGCAGCCAGTCCACATCCCGCTCCCGCGCGAGGCGGGCGAGTGCAGGAATCGTGCGGGCCTCCCGGCTTTCGCCGAGCGACAGCGCCAGTTGCAGCCCAACCTCAGGTGATGGGTCGTCGATCAATCCGAGAGCGGCCTCCAGCAGCGCGGCGTTCTGTACGAACCGCACATCGGCGAGCCGCAGGGCGTGCAGGCGCACGGCGGGTGCCGCGTGCGCGAGCGCTCCCACCAGCAATTCGTTGCGGAGGCTGCCCAGAGATTCGAGCGTGTACAGGGCCTTTAGCACCGCCTCGGAGTCCGCCGCCTCCCGCACGACTTGCTCCAGCCCCTCCGCCGCCGCGGCCTCATGTCGCTCGGCAAGCAATCGCGCGGCGGTCTGCCGTCTCCACAGCCAGGGGCCGGCGATCTCGCGGACCAGCTCAGCCGTGGAAAGACGGCTCATGTCGGCCGGCGGGGCCTGGAGCATTTGCTCGTGGACCAGGCGGTAGATCCTTCCGCGGTCCTGTCCGCGGACCAGGCCGTACTGCTGCTGAAGGTAGCGCGGTATCGCCGAATAGTCTTCGATGATCTCGCGGTAGAAGTCGACGATCCACACGGCCCCGTCCGGTCCGTGGCTCAATACAATCGGATGGAACCAGGGATCGCTGGAGGCCAGGAACTCCGAGGCGGATTCCTCGGGCACGCGGCGGAGGCTGACGCGAAGGCCGTCACGTTCGACAATCGCCCGGTGCACCAGGTTCTGCGCCGGCTCGCACAGCAGCAACTGCCCCTCCAGCCCGGGAAGTGCCCGGTCCCGATAGACCAGCGGCGAGCAGGCCGACGTGAAGTAGCCGTTCGGCGCCGTTTCCTCCTGGCCGTAGCGTTCGGTGTAGAACCTGGAGAAGCCTGGGTCCCGAGCGCGGCGGCTCCGCCACGGGTGCGGCCGGCTGATCGGATACACCCGCTGGTCGGAGAGCACCGCCTGCTCCAGTCGCGGCGCGGCGACGTCGGCATTGCGGGCCAGATAACGCCACGGAAGCGGGGCGACGAACAGCGGCGAGCGCGTGCTCGCGACGAACCGTTCCCCACTCTCCGTGAAGCAGAACCCGATGGTGCCGGTGCCGCCGCTCACCGGCTCGATCGCCGAGCCATCCGCCCGGATGCGGAAATCCGTGTTCGGCAGATTCACCGGCTTTGCGAGGTGCGGCCCGGTGATGCGCCCGCCGCCGTGGCCGCGGCCGAAATAGATCCAGCCGTCGATGCCCCATTGCGGGCCGTTGATGCCGCGTTCCAGCGGGCCGGTGGGAAAACCGCTGAAGATCATTTCGCGGACTTCGGCCTCTCCGTCGCCGTCGCGGTCCGCCAGATAGACGATGTCCGGAGCGCAGGCGACGATCGCGCCGCCGCGGGCCGGGCAGATGCCATAACAGGGTGGCAGGCGATCGGCCCAGACTTCGGACCTGTCAAAGCGTCCGTCGCCGTCGCTGTCGACCAGACGCTTGACGGTGCCGTACGTTCCGGCTTTGGCCGCAGCTTTCGCCCCTTCGTCCGCCTGAATCCGCCGCACGATGCGGTCGAGCTGACCGGTCCTGTTCAAGGCCTCGATATCGTACTGGCCTTCAAGGTTGTAGCCGTGCAGCTCGCAGACGAACAGCCGCCCGCGTTCGTCCCAGCAGACGCCGGACGGCTCGCGCACCAGCGGTTCGCTCGCCACCAGCTCCAGCCGAAAGCCCTCCGGCACACGGATGCGCCACAAACTCTCTTCCGCCTCCAGCGGCGGCGGTGCATCATCCGGCTTCGGAATCACATCCTGCGACAAAGCCGTCGCCGCGCCTGCGGCGATGAGCCACGCCGCGAGCAGCCTTCGGCTGCCAATCGAAGCCAGGTTTTCCACCGGATGCTCCGCCACTCGCACGGCTGCGAGGGATCTGCTGCGCCTGCGACGCCGCCGCTGATGCATGTGCGCATCATGAGCCGCGGCCAGACGACCAGGACGATTCATCACGCGGTAGACCAGGCCCCCCGGGGGCAATCCGCGGTCGTCTAGGCACCGCGGCAGCATACC
>JAHWKJ010000680.1 GCA_019347905.1 Planctomycetota bacterium | reverse complement strand
CTGAATCATGCGGGCATCGTAAGCCGGACCGGAACGGCGATTCAAGAACTTTCTGCGTGAAGCCGCGTCAGAGAGGCGCCGTAGCACAAGCGTCTCGCTTGTGCGGCTGATCGGCGGCGAAGTGTCGACCTCGAGCGGACGGAGCAAGCGGGACGCTTGCTCTACGTCGCTCACTCGCCCAGCAGCCCCTTCGCCAGCTTTTCGAGGCACTCGCTTTCGATCTGCCGCACGCGTTCGCGGGTCAGGCCCAGCGATTCGCCGATCTCTTTGAGCGTCTTGGGCTCGGCATCGTCGAGGCCGAAGCGCATGCGCAGGATTGTGGCCTCGCGCGGCTCCATGGTGTCGAGCATGCGGAAGACGTGCTTCATGTTGTCGCTGTCGATCAGCTCGTCGTCGGGGGCTTTCACCCGCTCGTCGGCCAGCAGGTCGCCCAGAGACCAGCCGCTGTCGGACTGGTCGTTCTGTGGCGTCGAGTTGTAAAGCTGGATGGCCTTCTTGACGATCTTGAGCTTCTTCTTCGGCAGGCCGAGCTCGGCGGCGACTTCTTCCGGCGTGGGCGTGCGCTTGAGCACGTCCTGCAGGCGGGCCGTCGCCCGCCTCCACTTCGAGAGCAGTTCGACCATGTACGCGGGGATGCGGATCGTCTTGGCGGAGTTGACCAGCGCGCGTTTGATCGACTGCTTGATCCAGTAGCTGGCATACGTGCTGAAGCGGGTGTTCATACCGGGGTCGAAACCCTCGACGGCCCGCAACAGGCCGAGATTGCCTTCCTCGATCAGGTCCTGCAGCGGCAGCCCTTTCCCCGTATAAGCGCGGGCGATATTCACCACCAGCCGCAGGTTGGCGCGGACCATGCGGTCGCGGGCGGCGGCGTCGCCGTCGGAGATGCGGTACGACAGTTCCTTCTCTTCGTCCGCAGTGAGCAGCGCCGTCTCGTTGATTTCCCGCAGGTACGTTTCCAGCGGAGTTTGAACGGCCGCAGAGCGGCGGCGAGCGGTCGTAGCCATGGAGGTCCTGTCGAGTTGCAATGAATCCGTCACACTTTTGCTGGCCCGCGTCCCGTGGTGTTTATCGGAAACGAAGCGCGGCTGGATGTATCTCAAGCGGCCGTGCGGGCGGCGATTGCGCGGTAAGCCGGGCAGTTGGCGCAGTCGTATCGGCGCTTCCGCCGCCGATTTCGGGCCGCAAAGTTTCGCTCGGGTCTGCGAGCTGCCCCGCTTCGCCGGTGTGAGGCGCGGCTGCGAATGCGGTTGCGCCGAGACTGCCAATCATCCGCGGCGGCGGCGTGTCGAACGTAGCGGCACACGCGGCGCCGCCGTTAACGACGGTTGTGTGCACCGTGCGGGTTGTAGCGCCGGTGACGGCTTTAGCCGCGTCCCGTGGGGACGCCGCTAAACGTGAGCTCGGCGCAATCAATCACGCGAGCGGCTGGGTGGCACTGGCAGCTTGCCTGCCAGTGTGGTGTGGCCCTCACGCCGACGTAGCTTCTCGGATCTGTCGCAACGCAGCCGGACCGCTCGCACGGGATGGCAAGCATCCCGTGGCACCCATCACTCTTGTCACGCGAGCGGCTGGCGGGCCTTGTCGGAGATGTCTTTGCGGCACCAGGCGCCGTCCCAGCGGATGTGCTTGACGGCCCGGTAGGCGCGCAGCTTGGCGTCGGCGATGCTTTCGCCGAGCGCCGTCACCCCCAGCACGCGGCCGCCGTCCGTCACCACCTGGTCGCCGCGGCGGACCGTTCCGGCGTGGAAGACCTTCACCTCGGGAAGTTCGCCAGCGGCCCGCAATCCGCGGATGGGATGTCCCTTCTCATACGGACCGGGATAACCGGCGGAGGCCATCACCACGCACACCGCCGGCCGCGGATCCCACTCCAGCGGCGGCAACTCGTCCAGCTTTCCGTCCACCGCGGCCAGCAGCACGGCCGCGAGGTCCGACTTCAGCCGCATCAGCACGGGCTGCGCCTCCGGGTCGCCGAAGCGCACGTTGAATTCCAGCACGCGCGGGCCCTGCGGCGTCATCATCAGCCCGGCGTACAGCACTCCGCGGAAGGGCCGGCCGGCCTTACGCAGCGTGTGCACGGTAGGCACGAGGATCTTCTCGATAATGCGGTCCATCGCCGCCGCGTCCACAATCGGCGCTGGCGAATAGGCGCCCATGCCGCCGGTGTTGGGGCCGCGGTCGTCGTCGAAGGCGGGCTTGTGGTCCTGCGAGGCTTCCAAGGTGAGGATGTTCTTCCCGTCCACGACCGCCAGAATGCTGGCTTCCTGGCCGGCGAGGCATTCTTCGACCACGATCCGCCGGCCCGCGGCGCCGAATTCCTCGTTGATCATCATGCGGCAGATGGCGGCGATCGCCTCGGCCCGGTTGGCGCAGACCGAAACGCCTTTGCCCGCGGCCAGTCCGTCTGCCTTCACGACCAGCGGCTGTTCGCTGCGGTCCTCCACGTAGGAGACGGCGGCTTTGGCGGAATCGAAGACGCGGTAGTCGGCCGTGGGGACGTTGGCCTGCCGCATCAGGTCTTTCGAGAAGGCTTTGCTGCCTTCGAGCTCGGCGGCTTTCGCGCTGGGGCCGAAGATTCGCAGGCCCTCGTTCTCGAAGGCGTCCACGAGGCCGCCCACCAGCGGCGCTTCGGGACCGACCACCGTCAGGTCGATCTTTTCGTGCTTCGCGAAGCGGATCAGGCGGTCGAAATCGCCGGGGCCCACGTCCACATTGACGGCGTCTTCGTGAGTGCCCGCGTTTCCGGGCGCGCAGAAGACGTCGGAGACCAGCGGCGAAGTCGCCAATTTCCAGACCAGAGCGTGTTCGCGCCCGCCCTGGCCGACCACGAGTACCTTCATGACTGCCTCGTCTCAACTGCTCAGGGTCGAGTGTCGAGCGTCGAGAGCCAGAAGTACAAGCGAAGGTCGAGTTGATTCCCGGCGTCGCTGCTGGCTCTCGACCCTCGACTCTTGACCCTCGACCAATC
>JAHWKJ010000133.1 GCA_019347905.1 Planctomycetota bacterium | reverse complement strand
CGTTGGAGCAACGGGGGGGGGGCACCGTCGTCCGCGATCGGCGGTTCGCTTTGAGCCGCGGCAACGTCTGCGAACGGGTTGCCCTGCGCTGTTTTCTCGCGTTCGCGTTCTTCCGTGGCTGCAGGTCGATCGAATGGGTTTGGCCGCCGTACCTGTGTGACCTGCGACTGTTGCGGTGAGGTCGCGGCGTCCGCCACCCCCCCTGGAGCAACGGGGGGGTCGCCCGGGCGAATCGGTTTTCGATTAGCCGGCCGGGGCGACGGTGCCGCGGAAGTCTCGGCGGCGGGCCCGGCGTCGGCGCGGCGGCGATCCATCTTCTTGTAAATCACGAAGCCGAGCGTGCACACCAACAGCACGATCAGCGCCACGCCGAACTTCGTATTCGATTCCGGCCGGGATTTGCGCGAACCAATGCCCCAGTCGGCATCGCCCGCGGCGGGCTGCGACGCATCTGCGGCCACCCCCCCTGGAGCAATGGGGGGGTCGCCGGCGTCTACGTCCGCGTCGCGGCCCGCAGCTTCGCCGTCCGCGATCTCGGATTCGCGCGGACCTCGTTTGGCCGCGGCGTCAAGGGTTTGGGCGTGAGGATGTGCCATCGGTCGTCACCACGAAAGGCGTTCTTGACCAGCCGGTCTTCCAGCGAATGAAACGAAATGACTGCGAGGCGTCCGCCGGGGGCAACCGATTCCGGCAGCCCGTTTGCGAGCGCCCGTTCGAGCTGGCGCAGTTCGTCGTTGACGGCGATCCGCAGCGCCTGAAACACCCGCGCCGCCTGGTTCCGCCGCGCCTCGCGTTTCGCGCGGCGGGGAATCGCTTCGGCCACCGCCTCGACCAGGCCACGGCCGCTGTGCACCGGCCGGCCGCTGCGGCGCTCGACGATGCGGCGTGCGATGTGTTCGGCGAACCGCTCTTCACCGTACTCTGTAAAGATCCGCACGAGTTCGTCGGCGTCGGCCTCGGCCAGCAGTTGCCAGGCGGGCTGACCTTCTGTGGGGTCGAAGCGGAGGTCGAGCGGCGACGTACTGTCGAAGCCGAAACCGCGCTCTGGCTCGGCCAACTGATCGGACGAAAGGCCCAGGTCGAGCAGCACGGCATCGGCCGGCTCGAGGCCCAAATCCTGGAGTACCTGTGGGAGACGGGCATAGCTGGATTGAACGAGGCGACAGTTCTCGTAGGCTTGGAGGCGTGCGGCGGCGCGCGCCAACATGGCCGGATCGCGGTCGAGACCGACGAGGAGGCCTGACGGACCGATGCGCTCGAGGATCTTCCGCGCGTGACCACCGCCGCCGACGGTGCCGTCCACGACCGTTTGCCCCGGCCGCGGCGCGAGGACGTCGAGCACCTCGCGCACGAGAACCGGTTGATGAACGGAACTCACCGGCGGCCGATCGCCGCGCGGAGTATCGGACATGAGAGGAGACGAGATGTGAAGGGTGCGGTTTTTACGAACTTCGACGGCCGGCGGGAAGAGCAGTTTTGACGCAAAGGCGCGAAGGCGCAAAGGGTCCGCAAAGGGAGAGGCGGGTGAATAGCGGTTGATGGATGTGCGAAGGAGTCGGCGAATGAGGATGGAGGATGGAGGATGGCCAGAGATGGCCGGACGTTCGCTTTCGCCATTCTCTATCCTCCATCCTCGATCCTTACCGCGCGCCTTCATCCTCTCCCGCTGGCTCTCGACCCTCGACTCTCGCGGAGTTTGTTTCTTTGCGCCCCCTTTGCGCCTTCCGCGCCTTTGCGTCATATCTCGTCAATCTCAGGGCGGGGCGGTGTCGTGGCGGTTGGCCAGGCGGAGGCGGGCCTGCGTGTCGATCGCTTCGCTGAGGAAGCGGCCGGAGCCGTCGGCCATCAGGAAAAACGCGCCGCCCTCGTGCAGGCTGCCGAACGAACGCGGGTCGCGGCCGTTGATGGGACGCCCGGCCGGGGTCGCATCGGATACAAAGAATGGGTCGCGGCACCCCCCCTGGCCCCCCCTTGGTAAGGGGGGGAACGGGGGGGTCGGGGCATCGGCGACGTAAGACGTGCCGGCCCAATTCGATCCCAACCGCCGGGTGCCGTCGCGTTCGCCGATCAGAAACGTGTACGCCAGGCCGTCGGGAATCGCGGTTTCGTCCAGCGGGATGCCGCTGTTGTGATACAAAAGTCCGTTGCCGGCGCCCTCGGGACAATCGACGCCGCGGCTGCCGGCGACGCCGACGTAATTCGAGATCGCGATCGCAGTGCGTTCGGGCGGGCGATTGGTGACGACGGCCGTCTTGGCGTGCTGACCTGGGCTCGCGAGCTGATCGGCCGGGCAGACGTAAAGCGGCATGAGCGTGCGCGCGAGCTCCCGCCGGCGCTCGTGCTCCGGCCCCACAAGGGCCATGGCGTCATCGACGTTCAGGCCGCGGTAAACGGCTTGGGCATCGCGGTACGGCAACAGCAGCGTGCCCCAGCCCCAGCCGCGCGCGGAGTCGAAGCCGGACGGCAGCGTCTCCTGGTAAGTGACGTAATTGCCGACGGCCACCGCGATGGCTTCCAGATTTCGCGCACAGCGCGTCATGCGGGCGCGGGCGCGGGAATGCTGAAGATAGGGAATTGCGAGGCAGGCGATGACGACGGCTACACCCGCGAGCACGGCCAGCTCGATGCGGCCGATGCCGCGGCGCGGCGCCGGAAGAGAGGGGGTGACGGGGCGACGGGGTGACGGGGTGAGGAAGAGACGCGGTGACAAGGTGACAAGGTGATGGGGTGAGCGGTGGTCTCGCCGACGCTGCGCCAATCCGCTCAAGGTTGGATGTTCAACGTTCAATGTTCGATGTTCGCTTTTCACCCCGTCACCCCGTCGCCCGCGGCCATGGCTTGCGCGAGCCGCACGGCACCCACGACCGGCTCCGGCACCAGCCGCTGTTCAGCGATGGGAAGTGCGCGCTCGGCCAGCCGTCGGTCGACTGCATTCTCGACGATGCGGTTATGGACCAGCAATCCCCCTGCCAGCCCCAGTGCAGGAACGCCGGCCGCCATGTCGAGCCGCTCGGCCACGTTCCACACCAATTCGGCCAGCGATGAGCTCGCCGCATCCACCAGCGCCGCCGCCACCGCATCGCCCGCTCCGGCGGCAAGAACGACTTCGCCGGACAGCGCCGCGATCCAGCCGCGGTCGTTCTGCCTCGCATAGACGATGGGGATCAGATCGTGCGGTGTCTGCGCCCCGAACCGTTCGCAGTAACGCTTTGTGAGTTCTGTGGAAGGCCCACGTCCGTCGGCGGCGTGGGCAACGGCCGAAAGCCCGTCGAGCGCCAAGCGATAACCGCTGCCCTCGTCGCCCAACAGATGTCCCCACCCCCCGGAGCGCGCGGCCGCACCAGACGCCGCGCGTCCCCAGGCGAACGATCCGGTGCCGGCAATCAGCGCGATACCGACGTTATTGTTCGAGACCGCCGCAAGCACCGCGGCGGCGTCGTGCGTCGCCAGCAGGCGTTCGGCACGGCGGGACCCTGCGTTCCACTCGTCGAGTCGCCGGGCGACCTCCGGACGGTCGCCGCCGGCGAGTGCCACGACGCCGGCCGCGAGCGGGTCCGAGCCGGTGATGCCGCCATCGGCCAGTGCCGCATCGACAGCGGCGTCGATGTTCGCGAGCGACTGCTCCCAGCCGACGGCGTTTGGGTTGGACGGCCCGGCATGTCCCCGGCCGAGTGGTTCGACAGCACCCGCCGGCTCGTCGCCCCGTAGCGTGGGTTTCAACCCACGCGGCAGCGAGTTCGGCGAATGAAGCGGTTCGCGTGGATTGAAATCCACGCTACGGGGCTTGGCCGTAGCAATCCAAGCGACGGTCTTGCTTCCGCCGCCGTCGATGCCGAACACCAGGTCGCGAGGGTCCATGATTCGCCTGACTTGCGCAAGCGCACACGAAACGGCGGAAGCTCACACCACAAACCGCCGCGCCGTCTGCAGCACCGCCACGCCACAATCCGCCGGCACCAGCACCGCTACCCACGTGCTGTACACGAAGTTGTACTCGTCGTCGAAGGCAAGCTGCCGGATCATCATGTCCACCGGCGCCAGGGGGAACTGCGTGGCGTTCAAAAACCGCACCAGCTCGTGCCGCCAGCGGCGGTGATACACGCGGCCGGCCATCCGTTCCAGGAACCAGCGATACCCCCTTTGCAGCGTGCGGTCCTTCAGCCACAGCAGAAACCCCGCCACGCTCGCAAGCGACAACGCCACCCCCAGAAAGGCCGTCCCGGCTGATTGCGGCAGCCAGCGCCATACCAGCACGAACGGCCCGACGAGCAGCACCGCCAGTCCCGCCAGAAACGCCGCCCCGTAGATCCACAGGCCGATGTTCCATACCAGCGACGGCGTGCCGTCTTCCAGCGTGCGCAGGAAACGGTACGTCCGCCGCTCCAGCTCCTCGTCGTCGACCGGCGGCTCCGGGGCGGCCACGCGCTCGGCCACTTCCGCGGAGATCCAGCTCCACGGCTGCCACAGCGCGCCCGACGTGCTGCTGCCGACGGGAAACGCCTCCAGCACGTCGCTGGCTGCCGCCGCGAGGTCGAGCTGGCACTCGATGACGGCCCGGTCGGCGTCCGGCCCGTCGCTTTCGCAATACTCGCGGATCGCGCGGTCGATCCGCAGCCGCAGCGGATGTCCGCCCACCACCTTCGCCGCGGCCCGCCGGTACTCGCGCAAGGCAAACGCGAGCTCCAGATCGAACTCCATCCACGGCGGCAGCACGTCGTGGTGTTCTTCCAGCGCGCGAAAGGTCGCATCCAACCACTCGTCGTCGGCGACCCACAGCGCCCGCCGCGCGATGTGCAGGTAGAACGTCAGTCGCCCTTCGATGCGGTGATCGAGCAGCCGCGCTTCGCACTTCTCCAGCGTGCGGCGAAAGATTGCAAAGTCCGCCTTCAGCAGCCTGTCCCACAGCGGCTCGGTCAGGTAGTAGAAGCGGTCGCCCGGCACCGCGGCCGCCGTCGCGATGAGCACATCGGGCACCGCCGCCGCCGGCACTTCGCCGCGATACGCCTGGTACAGCAGGTTGAACAACCCCGGCTCGCCCGGATGCGCTTTCAGGCCGGCCAAGAGCCACTTCACGAACGTGAGCGGCTTGTCGGTCACGACGTCGGAGAGCACGGCCAGCGAGTAGTAATCGAACGGCGAGCGGCCTTCGCTCTTCCGCAGCTCGTCGTACACCTTCCGCGGCGACTCCGTCTTCAGCCGCTCCAGCAGCGGGACCATCCGTGTGGTCGGCGGTTCGCGCCCGGCATCGCGCGGCCGCGGGCGATCGGTGCGCGGCTGCGGTTCCGTTTCGGCGTCGAGCGAGCGGCGGACCTCGCCGCCGATTTGCGACCAGTCGAACGCTGGACCGGCCGACTCCATCGGCGGCCGCGGCGCCTGCCCGTAGCGCAGTCGCCCATCGAGCGCCTCGTACGCCGCCCGAATCCGCTGGAACTCCGCCGGCGCCTTTTCCGGCTTGTAGCGGCGGATGAGCGCGTTGTACCGCCGCTTGAGCTCCTTGCGGTCGAAGCCGTCCTCGAGCTGGAAGAAGCCCTGCGGATCGTAAGGCAACAGCTCCCAGCGGGGTTCGTCGCCGTCGCTCATCAGGTTGGGTATGTTGCAGTGTCAGGGCAGAGCCAGGAACACATTGGCGGGATGGTGCATAAGACCACTGTTTCCCTTGCCGACCTTCCGCGAATCGATTTTCATCTTTTTTGGACGAAAGGCGATTTTTCCGCTCCTCCAGCCAGCCGCGTCGGCGCTTTAACAGATAGCGGGCAACAATCGACTCCAAAAGAGCATTCTGACCTGGAGGTGCGGGATGCTCGCGGAGGTGATTCGATGAAACGGTTCGTCAATGCGAAAGACAGGAGCATCAGGCGAGGGGCAGCAGCCATGCTCACCATCGCTCTCACAGCGATCCTCGGCTGCTGCGTATCCTGTCAGGCCGACGAGCAAGGTCCGGGATCGAGCTCTTCAGACGCCTTCTATGCGGCGGAAGTCGGCAACCTGAAGACACTGGAGGCGCTGATCGACAGCGATCCGGACGTGGTGCACAGCCGCGACTCGGTCGGCCGCACTCCCTTGCACTATGCGGCCGACGGCAACCAGGTGAAGGCCGTGAAGTTGCTGATCGAGCACGGTGCACGAGTCGACGAGCGCGATCGAATGGGGTATACCCCCCTGCATGTGTCGGCATTCCCCGGTGCATTGGACGCAGCACGCACGCTGATCGAACTCGGTGCCGATCCAAACGCGCGCCAGAAAAGCCTGGAGCTCCAAGCATTGGGCGAAGGCAGCTCAGTGTTGGAGATCGCGGCCATGCGCGGACATGCTGAACTGGTCAAACTGCTGCTCGAGCGCGAGGTGGAAGTCCAGGACAAGAAACGAAAAGGCCGCGACACGGCACTTCATCGGGCGTGCATGGGACTGCTCGCCTCGAAATACCGCGATCGTTCGGAATACGTCGGGAACCGGAAGGTCCTGGCGCTGCTGGTTCCAAAGTTCGACGACCCGAACGTCCGGAATCTCGATCACCAGACGCCGCTGCAGGTCGCGGCTGCAAGCGGCGCGGCCGAAACGGTGGATTACCTCCTGGAAAACCATCCGAACGTGAATCGGGAGGCGGAAGCGTCGGGCGGCAACACGGCGCTGCATCTGGCGGTACATTCGGAGCCGCTTGTGAAAGTCCCCCCCGAACGGCGCGCCGCCGTCATCGCCGTGCTGTTGAAGCACGGGGCGAACACCGAGGCGCGGAACAACGACGGACACACCCCGCTCGAACGCGCGCGCGCCCATGCAGACGAGACGGTGATCCGAGTGCTGGTCGAGGCCCACAGCAGCGCTCACAACGCGAAGCCGAAGTAAAAAGTCTGCAATGGCAATTCGCTGCTCCCGTGAGACGTCCATGAGTTTGCCGCGCGCGCTGTGCGTTGCCGGTGCGCTTGCATACATCGCCTGGGCGAGCGCGGGGGCTGCCGCACAGGAGCGTACGGCTGCCCCCGGCTCGGATGTGTTCTTCGCGGCCGAAGACGGCCGGCTCGATGACCTGCGCGCGATGCTCGCCCGCGATCCAGACCTCGTGCGCAAGCGCGACTCGATCGGCCGGACTCCGCTGCACTACGCGGCTGAGGGAAACCGGCCGGAAGCGGTCGAGTTTCTCGCCGCGCAGGAAGCGGATGTCGAGGCACAGGACAACCTGGGAGATACGCCACTGCGCGCCGCAGCCGTCACGGGCGCGCTCGATGCGGCAAAAAAGCTCATCCAGCTCGGTGCGGATCCGAAAGCCAGACGTCGCGCGACGCGCGGGCCCTCGGTATTGGACCGTGCCGCTATGCGCGGACACGTGGAGTTCGTCGAGCTTCTACTGAAGTCGGGAGCTCCCGTCCATGAGAAGGACGAATTGCGAATGGACAGCGCCTTGCATTGGGCCTGCATGGGATTGATCGCCTCCAAATACCGCAACGACCCGGAATACGCCGGGAACCGGAAGGTCATACGCCTGCTGGCTGAGAACGTCAAAGACATCAATCTTCGCGGCGCATCCCGCCGGACGCCGCTCCACGTCGCCGCAGCCTACGCGACTCCCGAGACCGTCGAGTACCTGCTGGAGAACTATCCCGATGTCGACATCGACGCGCAGGACGGAAACGGTGATACCGCCTTGCATCTTGCGGTCCACGAAGCGGGCGTGAAGTCGACGCCCGAACGCCGCGCCCGGACCGCGGCAATCCTGTTGAAGCACGGCGCCACGATGGAAGTGCAGAACCACAAACGCGAGACGCCTTTGGAGCGGGCCCGAGCCCACGCGGACGTGAAAATCGTCCGCACACTGCTTGAGGCACTGGCGAAGTAGTAGTCCAGCGGCCGGAACCGGAGCGTTTGCTAATAAGCCGCCCGGGCTCGGCACGGCCGCATTCGATGTCCCTGAGTCAACGGCCGAGTGTCCTGATCAGCATCAGGATCGCGAAGATGATGAGAGAATAGATCCACCAGGGCACGCCCTCGGTGTCGATGGAGAACCGCGACTCGCGCGTGCGCCCATCGACCAGCTTCGGCTGCTTCGCCTTTGCGATCTCGTCGAACCAGTCGCACTCCAGTGCATGGATCTCCGGAAACTCGCGGCGGATCATCTTCACCATCTTCTGAAACCGCTTCCGCCGCCGCGGCGAGGCCGTCATCCTGAGCAGCCGCTCGCGCAACGGCGCCGCCTCCCGCGGCGGCAGCACCACAAGCTGCTTGAGCGCATCGAACAATTCCGCGTCCGACGCCGGATGCGCCGGCAGCCGCGGAAACGCCGGCCGGTGCGCGAGCACCGTCCGCAACCGTTCGGCCGCCGCCTGCAATTCCGGAAACACCGCCAGCTCCAGCCCATCCAGCCGCTGCTTCAAAGTCTCCAGCTCGCTCGACCAGAACGTCTCGCGCAGGCTTTCAATCGCCCGGCGCGCCTCGTCGCGGCGCTGCATTACTTCGGCGCCTTCGCCCGAGCCGTCTCCCGGACCGGCCAGCCCCAGAAAGCGATTCCGCCGCTCGACAATGGCCTCCGCCTCGCGCAGCGGATTCATCCCCAGCACCCGCGCGAGGTACCGCCCGGCGTCACGACGGCTCGGCTTTCGTCCCCGTTCCGCACGCACCATCGCTACCCTCTTCCTTCAGGGCGTCAGCCAATCTTCCAGCCGCAGGCCGGGGACATGCTGAAAATCCGCCGTATTGTTCGTCACCAAGGTCAGGTCGTGGACCAAAGCGGTCGACGCGATCATCAGGTCCACGGCACTGACCGAGATTCCCTGTTGAAGCAGTGGTCCCCGCTCTCGTCCAAACCGCTCCGCGCAGGCGGCGTCGAAGTCCAGCAAATGCACTTCCTGCAACAAGTCCCCGATCAGTGTGAGCAACCGGGTCGGATTCGAGTCGCGGTGAGCTCCCGCATACAATTCGGCCAGTACGACGGTCGAAATCCCCAACTGGCCAATGTACTGGATGAATCGATGGGCGAGCCGGGCAGGACGCCGCATGTGGGCCGAGCAGATATTCGTGTCCAGCAGGAACTTCATGCGTCCTCCCACTGAGGGCATCGCTCGTGCTTCCGCGACTGCTGGATTTCGTCCATGATCGTGTCCCATTCGGGATCGTTCGCGAGGGCCCCTTCGGTGCGCAGTAAGCCTTCCCCGGGTTCTCTGCCTTGCGGCACGACACGCCGCACGATGACCTCCACGTGTTCGCCATCCGAAATCCCGGCATCGCCTTCCAGCTCGATGACGTTGCCGTGAATGATTCCGCGCAGAACATTATGGCTCATCGTATGTTCCTCCTGGCGTCTTGAAGAAGTAGCAGAACGCCCAACAGCAATTGCAGCGGCGCCGTGGCTCGACCTCCGCCAGCCACCCCGGCTGAGCCGAGCTACTTGAGACTCAACTCGTGGAAAACATACACCTGACGCGACTCCTTCCGCGAGTACGAACTCCACTCCCGCACCTGCAAGCCCTTCCGCGTGAGTCGCCCCTTCAGCTTGATGACAACCGGCTCCTCGTCGGGCGGCGATGGCACCTGGTACTCGCCGGTCAGAGTCGAACCGCTCACCGTGTACTTGCCGACCGAGATCCATCTCCCCTCACGGCGGAGCCAGCGCGCAACGTCCCGCGGCGTGTCGTCCGTGACGGCGGCGGCAAACTCGCCGTCGGAATAGAATCGGAGATAAGTCGCCGGTGCGCTCGAGTCGTCGCGGTACAGCCCGTCGAATCGCAGCTCGCGGCAATCGAGATCGCCCTCGGCGTCGGCTTGGGATGCATCGGGCTGCAATGCGGTGCCCAGCGTCTTCCATGAAGTCTGCTTGTAGATCTCCTCTCCGTAGCTGACGGAGCCGTAGCTCACCTTCGTTCGCCGGCAGCACTCCTCCATGCCGCGATCGAGCTTGCGGAGCAGGGCTGGTGAGAGCCGCGGAGATTTGAGGATGATGTCCTGAATCTGCCGGCGGTCCACGGTTCCGGTATCGAGCAGCACGCGGCAGCGTTTTCCGAGTTCAGAGACCAGAAACTCGACACAGGCCCTGGCAGCCTCCCTCCGTCGCGCCTCACTGGTCGTGGTGAACCGAAAGATCCACACGAGATCCTTCGCTGGAATCTTCCGCGCCCGGATCTCGGCCCACTCCGCCGCCACTCGGTCGACGGGAGCTTTGGATTTCCGCGACTTTGAGGACTTTGCCGAGGTCGATGCGCGTCTGGCCACTGTCACGTGCTCCGCAGTATGCGGTATCGAGTCCATCGCCCGTCCGTCTCAAACCCCTGCGTCGCGACGGAATTCTGAATGCTATTCTGTCCGACTGCGACGCGAAAGCAATCTGGTAGGGGCGCGCTCGATGCAGTACCGGAAATCGGGGCATGCTGATACTTTCTGGTGGCGGCGGCACATCGCGACACGTCGAACGACGGCAGTTCAAGATTTCGCTGGCTCGTGTCCCGCATGACATCCGAAGTTCAGCGAGGCAGCCAACGACAGGCGTTGCGCCATTCTTCCGGTTCGTTTCGAGTGCAGGCCCGGCGGAATCGCCGACGCGGACCACGGCGAGTGGCGTTTCCTAGGACGAGCGGGAACAACTGCGGCTCCTCCATTGTACTTCGGGACTCAGACAGTGTGCCAAACGCAGACGCCGCCTTTTCGCCCCGCTTGTACAACCCCGTTGGGGTAGGAAAGGCATGGGTGGATTTGCCTGCGGGGGTACGCTGCGCGAACCCCCGCCTGTGTTGTGGGAACTCCTTCGGAGTCGAGGCGCTCGGGAAAGGCAACCTTCCAGGTTCTTCCGGCGGAATGAGCCAGCAGAGGAAACGCAGTCATCCGCGCAACCGCGTCCCCTCCTTATAGAGGTACAATTCGGACCTTCGGAAACGGGAACTGCTGATGACCCCCTTCGCCTTTCAGCGTCACCGCCACGCCGGACGATGCGGAGGCAAGATGGCGGGGGGGCCGGGGCGTGTGCAAGTTGAGATCTTGCCAAGTTGCCCCCGGAAGCGGCGCCGCACGAGGGCGGATCCCGGGAATGGCGACACGTCCGGTGCGATGCGCCCCGTTCCGGAACAGAAATGTGGACCGCGGTCGCGCCCGGCGTCACGACGGCTCTGCTTCCTTTCCCGTGCCGCTCGCATCGTCGCCGGTCTCCGCCAGGTCTTCGTCCCAGGTGAGGCCCAGCCGCGACAGTGTCGTCAAGAGGCCCTCGCGGGCAAACTTAAAATACTCGCGGTCGCCGGAGGCCATGGCGTTCTCGAAGACGTCGATCGCTTCTTCCAGTTCGTTCCGCAGGAAGGGGGCGACTTCGCCGACCATTCGCTCGCAGAAGAGGACCAGGCGGCGGTTGCGGATGTCGTCGCGGGGGTAGAACTTCAGCTTCTGCAGGTTTTTGATGGCCTGATCGATCTGCGACTTGGCCAGACTTTTGGCGTGCTGCGTGAGGACGGTGCGGAACTTTTTGCCGCTGTCGGGGACGTAGGCCTCGACTTCGAGGATGCCGTTGATGTCGTAGGTGAAGCGGACGTGCACGGCCATGCCGGCCGGGCCGGGGGGGATGCCCGTCACCTTGAGCTGGCCGAGCTTCAGGTTGTCCTGCGCCTTGCGGCCTTCGCCCTGGTAGATGCCGAACTCGACCTCGCGGGTGTTGGCGTGCATCGTGACGAACACGTCTTCCTTCGAGACCGGGATCGTCGTGTTGCGGTGGATGATGGGCTTGAAGTAGCCGTCGACGTAGCGGCCGCCGAACTGCTTGGTGTAATCGACGCCCAGCGTGTAAGGGCAGACGTCGGTGAGCACCATGTCGTCGACGGAGCGGTCGTCGGCGATGAGCGCCGCCTGCACGGCCGCCCCCAGCGCGACGACCTCGTCGGGATCGAAGCTCGAGAGCGGCTCCTTGTTGAACCACTCGCGGACGAACGAGCGAACGACTTCCATCCGCGTCGCGCCGCCGACGAGGATCACGTCGTCGACTTCGGCGGGATCGGCACTGCCGTCGCGCAGCGCTTTCCCCACGGGACCTCGCAGCCGGCCGACCAGCCGCTCGACGACCGAGGCGAACTTCGCGCGGGAGACGCTCGCCGTCCGCGGCT
>JAHWKJ010000679.1 GCA_019347905.1 Planctomycetota bacterium | reverse complement strand
GCCCCGGCTAAACGATGGGGGGGTGGTTCGGGAACTCCTGCAAGCCGTCAATCTCGACCACCCGCTCAACCGGTTCCCGCTGGTTGTGCTTGTGGACGACGCCGACTTCACGGCCGAATCGCTGCGAAACTTTTTGTGGGTGACGTTCACCCGCTCGAACCCGGCGGCGGACGTGCACGGGATCGGGGAGTTTATCGAACACAAGCACTGGGGCTGCCGCGGCTCATTGATCATCGACGCCCGCATTAAGCCGCACCACGCTCCGCCGCTCATCGAGGATCCCGAAGTGTCACGGCGCGTCGATCGGCTCGGCGCGCCGGGCGGGCCCTTGCACGGCATCATTTGAAGTCATCACCGCAGGTCCCATTCATGAACCCACACATCACTCGCGCGACGCTCGGTTTGCTGGTCGCTCTTGCGGCCACTGCTCTCCGCGCGGATGAGCAGTCGCCGCCCACGACCTCGCGCTTCCAGCCGCTGGACGTATTCAGCCTGGAGTACGCCTCCGATCCACAGATCGCTCCCGATGGCCGGCGCGTCGTCTACGTCCGCAACTTCTTCGACATCATGGCCGACCGTCAGCGCTCGAACCTGTGGCTGATCGACATCGAGAGCGGCGAGCAGCGCCCGCTGACAACCGGCAGCCGCAAAGACAGCGCGCCGCGCTTTTCTCCCGATGGCGCGCGCGTGCTGTACATCTCCAGCGAGCCTGCCGCGTCCAGCCGCGACTCGAAGAAGAGCGCGAGTGCGGAAAGTGCGCAGCTTTTCTGCCGCTGGCTCGATACCGGGCAGACGGCGCGGCTGGCACAGTTCACCGACTCGCCGGGCGACCCGGTCTGGTCGCCGGACGGGCGCTGGATCGCGTTCACGATGCTGGTCCGCGAGAAGGCGGAGCCATTCGTGGAGCCGCCGCCCAAGCCCGAAGGCGCCGAGTGGGCCGAAGCGCCGCGCGTCATCCGCCGCGTCACGTACCGTTACGACGGCCGCGGCTATCTGAAGGAGGGCTTCCGGCACGTGTTCGTGTTGCCGGCCGAGGGAGGGACGCCGCGGCAGCTCACGACGGGCGCTTACCATCACGAAGGCCCGCCCGCATGGACGGCGGATGGCAAGTCGCTCATCATCTCGGCCAATCGCGACGAGGACTGGGAATACCAGCCGCGCGATTCGGAACTTTATACGGTGGACGTGGCCGACGGCCGCATCCGGCGGCTGACGGAACGCCGCGGCCCCGATGCGGAGCCGGCAGTTTCCAGCGATGGGCGGCGTCTCGCGTGGGTAGGCTACGACGACCGCCTGCAGGGCTATCAAGTGACGCGGCTGTCTGTGCGGGAACTGAACGGCGGCGAGCCGCGGCTGCTGACGGCGGAATTCGACCGCGACGTGCGGCACCCCGTTTGGAGCGGCGACGGCGGCGGCGTCTTCTTCCAGTTCGACGACGAGGGCGACACGAGCATCGGCTTCGTCGATCTCGAAGGACAAGTCACCGTCGTGGCCGAGCATGTGGGAGGCACGACGATCGGCCGCCCCTACGCCAGCGGCTCGTTCAGCGTTTCGGACACCGGCGTCGTTACCTTCACCGAGACGGACCCGCAGCGTCCCGCGGATGTGGCCGTCGCGACGCGTGGCGGAAACGCCGCCTCCGGCAGTTCACAACCGGAGAAGCCGGGCCAGCGGCGGCTTACATCGCTCAACGACGACATCTTGGCGCACAAGCAACTCGGCGAGGTGGAAGAGTTCTGGTACGAGTCGGCGCACGATCGGCGGCGCATGCAGGGCTGGATCGTCAAGCCGCCCGGCTTCGACCCCGCGAACAAATACCCGCTGATCCTCGAAATCCATGGCGGGCCGTTTGCGAACTACGGCCGCCGCTTCGCTGCCGAGCTCCAGCTTTATGCATCGGCCGGGTATGTGGTGCTGTACGTCAACCCGCGCGGCAGCACCGGTTACGGCGAGGAGTTCGGCAACCTGATCCACCACGCCTACCCCGGACACGACTACGACGATCTGATGTCGGGCGTCGATGTCGTCCTGGAGCGCGACTACGTGGATCCCGAGCGGCTGTACGTGACCGGCGGCAGCGGCGGCGGCGTCTTGACGGCATGGATCGTCGGCAAGACCGGTCGCTTCCGCGCCGCCGTGGCCGCCAAGCCGGTCATCAACTGGTACAGCTTCACGCTCACGGCCGATGCCTACCCGTTCTTCTCGAAATACTGGTTCCCCGGCTACCCGTGGGAGCACGCCGAGCATTACCTGAAGCGCTCGCCGCTGTCGCTGGTGGGCAATGTCTCGACGCCCACGATGCTGCTGACGGGCGAAGCCGATTACCGCACGCCGATTTCGGAATCGGAGCAGTTCTACCAGGCGCTCAAGCTGCGGAAAATCGACACGGCGCTGGTGCGCATCCCCGAGGCGTCGCACGCAATCGTGGAGCGGCCGAGTCGCCTGATCGCGAAGGTCGCCCACATCCTCAAATGGTTCGAGATTCATGGCGGTGACACGGGCGGTGCCGCTGAATGAGTTGCCGTGCCACACATGCGGCGAATCGGGAGTGCGACAGCAGTGCGCGTCGTGCATTCTGAGCGGACTTCCCACAGCAGTTTGAAAGACCTCAAACCGTCGCCACACTACCGTCGGAGAGCATCAGCAGCCGCGCAGAAATGCGGTCGCGCTCCAGTCCATACACCTGCTGCACGGCAGGGATGTAGGCTTCGAGCTGGCCGCGGTAGTGTTCGACGCGCTCGTCGAGGGCCTTGTCGTTTCCGGCGGGCAATGCGTCGGTCTTGAAGTCGATGATGTCGGCGGCGAGAAGCTCGTTGCCGGCGTACATCAGCACCAGGCGGTCGATGCTGCCCTTGACCACGCGGCTTCCCTCGCGGATCGCAAAACCGCGTTCGGTAAACACTTCGAGATGCACTTGCCGAACGGGGTCAGACCCCTTCAAGGGCTCGCCAAGCTGCGCGACAACGTGCGGCGGCAATCGCAGGT
>JAHWKJ010000132.1 GCA_019347905.1 Planctomycetota bacterium | reverse complement strand
CAACTGATCAGAGCCAATTGCGGCCACAGCCGCCGCAACCCGAGGGAGGGTGACTCGCTCGTCAGACAAAGTTGCAGCTCGCGCGCCCGGTCCGGATCCGGCGGTGCGGCGAGGAACGTCGGAGACAAGCCGCGCCCCGGGCCCGACGGCAAGCTCGAGCGGCCGCTGCGGAGATCGGCACATAACTGTCCGCCCCATTCCTCCAGCCGCTCGAACAGGGCCGTCAGAAAGGTCGGACTCCAGATGGAGATCAGCGCGAGGTCTTTCGCTCTCACGAGGGCCAGCAGCGTCGCATATCGAAAATCATCGACGTCCGTGAGCCGTGCCACCTGCGGTGGAACTGCGAGCAACCGGCGCACGAACCGCCGCGCGAGGCCGCCGAGATAAGCCGTGTCGTCGTCGAAGCCGATGGCAACTCCACCGGCCGTGAAGACGCGTTCGCCCAAGGCCGGCGAAATCGACCAATAGGCGCGTCCGTGGCGAATGGCCGGAGCGCCCCGGAACAGGTCGTAGATCCACGTGGCGATCATCCGCTGGAATTCTCGCCTCAGCGAATGCGTGTAGGGAATCAGCTTGACGCCCGATGTGCTGCCGGAGGTCGGCTCAAACAGCAGCACCGGCTCGCTGGTGAGCACGTTGTGAGCGCCGGACGCGATCTCGTCGATTGCCGGGAGATAGTCGTTGTAGTCGGAGAGCGGCACCCGCTCCCGGTACTCCCGCGGCGTCGCGATCGTCGCGAAGCCGTGAGACAGCCCAAACCGGCTGTGGCGGTTCGCGGTCAAAATGCGCGCGAGCACGGCGGACTGCGCCGCGGCCGGGTCGCGCGCCGCATCACGGAACTTCCGCCACTCTTTGCGGCAGGCCCACATCCAGGCCGTGTTCAGGCACCAGGCCAGCGACGGAAGGCGGACAGGCATGGATAACCTTCCAGGCGGCGGGCGTAAAGTTCTCGCGGCTGAGTGGTGCGATGCAGCACAACTCATCTCCGGCCGCATGCTGCGGATTGCGCTCGTTAAAGTAATGCACGTGCGGATCGCGCAGCCGAGGGGATGGGTCGGCTACGCCCTGCCGCAGTCGGCAGGCATCGTCCCCCGCAGACACCAGTCCGCTGGCCGGATCGTAGGCCGACGGGTATCGGTGCCGCCCGAGGGCGTCGATCAACTCGGCGGCCCGCCGCGGCGTCGCGCAATCGTATCGCGGATAAAACTCGTGAAAGAAGACCGGCAGGAAGCGGTACGTCTTGTAACCTTTGGCGATCAGGAACCAGTACATCTCGCTCTCGGCGTAGCGTTCCATCAGCGACAGGGCCAGGCGGCCCCACAAACCCGCCAACGAGTTGTGCCGCCGATGCCGGGTGTCGACGATGGTATCTCCGGAAAACAACACGCGGGCCGCACCGCCGGCCAGCGGCACCTCGAATGTCATCTGCGACGAGAAACCGACGAGTGTCCCGGACCGATCGACCAGCTCGATGACCCAGTCCTTCTCGTCGAGATCGGCCTCGAACGCCTCGCGCCGCATTCCGTCATAGTACCGGAGCATCAGCGCGAACATTTCATCGCGCCGTCCAGCCGGAAGCTCCTCGACGCGGCGGATACGTCCCGTTGCACTCATACGGTGTCCTCAGAGTGTGCCCAGTTCGAGATAAGGCCGTCGGCCGTCGAGCTGGCGCCGCAGCTCCTCACCGTCTTCCCAGCAGACGTAATACAGTCGCGTGACGTACCTGGCCGCTGCGCGTCTGGCGGCGATCGGCAGGAGCGGATCATCTTCGTGCAACCCCACCAGCAAATGTGCAGAGGCCTCCTGCGACGCGCGGCCGATCGCATGCTCGAGCAGCGTCTCGAAAACGTCGGCCGCATTGTCGGCAACCACCGGCAGCGATGCCGTCACAGATCGGAACGCTGCGCCCGCCGGCGGAAGTGGCGGACGCCGCCGCAGGGCGGCCCAGGCATTGTACAGCGGACGGACGCAGCGCAACGGGTACGAATAGCGCTCGACCACCGTTTGACGGAAAGCGTTCTGGTTCCAGACGCCGAGCGTCCCCACGATGCGGCCTGCCCGCCGCGCGATCAGCACATCGTGTGGCTGCAGGTCGCGAAACGTTGCCCCGGGGCAAAAGAAGTCCGCCGGGCCATATCGCGGGAAGAACTGCCGGAGCGGCCCGACGGACGCCCAGAAAGCGAGGACGGCGGGCAGGTCGTCGAAGCTCGCGGGAAGAACGCAGATGCCGTCGCGCCGGCGATGCTGACGGCCGCTTGGTACAAGTCGCCGGCCCTCCGTGCCCGGCCAATCGCCCCTGGCGCGGCCGACCGCTTCGGCCAGTCGGCCGCGGTCGGCTGCGACCGGAATCGCCACAGTCACAAAACGTCCGGCGGGATAGTACGGCGGCAACCCGGCGCGTCCTGAAGTCAGCGTCGCGAGCGCCCGCTCGTTTCCCTCGGCGATCGTGGTCAGGTACAGCCGGGTGCGTCCGTCGCCGTGAAGCTGCCGAAAATGCGCATATCCGCGCGCCACCAGGGCCAGGTTCCGATAGGGCGGCAAGATGCGCAGGCTGCTCAGATAGCCGATCGGAAGCGGCTTGCCATTGACGAACATCTCCCGCACCGAGCGCACGCCAAACCCCACGATTCGACCGGTGTCGGTGTCGCGGCCGACCACCGTCTGGCTGAACCGGCCGTGCACGACCGCCGCGTCAAAGTAACTGGGATCGCGTCGAAACGAGACGGCGATCCGGCCGTCCATCGGCGTGTCGGCCAGGACGCGCCGCAGCGCGGCGTCGTCCTGCTCGGCGGCCAGCTCAAATCGATAGCGGCTCACAGTTTGGTTGAGGGTTTAGGGTTGAGGGTGAGAGTCGCCCTCACTCGAGGAAGACGAACATTGAACATCGAACATTCAACATTGAACATCGAACATTCAACATTGAACATCGAAATGTCCAACGACGCGACAAACAGGAGTTCGATGTTCGATGTTCGATGTTCAGTGTTCGCATTTCCAAACTCTCAACCCTCAACCCGTACCGCCTTCGCCGATTTCCAGACCCTGCCGCAGGTCGATGTCGAAATGGGCCTGCAGGTTCAATCCGAAGTACACCGCAGCCATGGTTGGGTTGCGCAGGTTTGCCCGCCGGTCGCACATCCGCCGGAAGATCGAACCCCAGCGGTAAAACTGCCGCCGGGCGTCGAGGCAGGCCTCCTGCAGCTCTGCCGGTTCCATACGTTTCGGACGAAACGTGACGTCGCCGACGCGACTGTGCGGGTTGAGCCACCACTTCGGCGTCAGCAGCCGGCCCTCTCGCTGCAGCCGGCGATAAAGCGGCGTACCCGGAAACGGGATGAGGTGGTTGAACGCCGCGAGAAACAGCTTCTGTTCGCAGGCAAACTCGACGCTGCGGCGGATCCAATCGCGGTCGTCGTTGTCGTATCCGAAGACGAACGTGCCGTAGACCGCCAGCCCGTGGTCGCGGAAGCGGCGCAGGCTGTCGGCGTAGCTGCCGGCGGCGAGGTTCCATTCCTTGCCCATCTCGCGGAGGTTGGCCGGGTCGAGCGATTCCATGCCGATCAGCACGCCGCGGCAGCCGCTGCGAACCATCAGGTCCAGCAATTCGTCGTCCTGCGCAATGTGAATGCTCGCCTGGCCGACCCAGTTGACGCCCAGCGGGATCAGCTCGCGGCACAGCTCGCGTGCCTTCTGCGGCTGGCTGACGATGTTGTCGTCGACGACGAAGAACCGCCGGCTGCCCGTGGCCGCCATTTCGGCGGCGACTTCGGCTGGCGGCCGGTGGTTCTGTCCCGCCTGGTGAAAGGCCGTGATCGAGCAGAAGTCGCATTTGAAGTTGCACCCCCGCGCGAACTCGACCAGCGTGATGTTCTGGTAGTTCTTGCCGGCGAAGATCTCGCGACGCGGGCGGAGGCCGACCAGCGGTCTTCGTCCACGGCCGTCGTACCGCGGCTCGAGGCGCCGCTGCCGGGCATCGTCGAGCATGCGGTTCCACACCGGCTCGGCATCGCCGACGACGATGGCGTCGGCTTCGGCGGCGGCTTCCTCGGGAAGCAGTGTCACGTGGTAGCCGCCCATCACGACCGGCACGCCGCGCGCCCGGAACTGCCGCGCGATGCGGTAGGCCCGCAGCGCCGTGAACGTCTCGACGCTGATCGCCACCAGATCGGTCGGCTCGTCAAAGGGGATTGCTTCCAGGCGGTCGTCGTAGAAGCGGACCTCGACGTCGGGCGGCGTAAGGTGGGCGAGCAGCGCCATCGAGAGCGGTTCCATCTGCCACGCCCGGACGTAGGGCCGGCCTTGTTTGCGTCCGACGGACGGGTAGATGAGCGTGAGCCGCATCGGACGAATGACCAGTGCCGGGATCCGAATTCGAAACAGTGCGATGGCGAATGGTGGAAACCGCGGATGGCCGTCTCTACGGCAGATTGGAAATGGGCAGTGTGGTTTGAAGCGACGCGGCTGCAGCGGGCAAAGGGAACGACTCGTCCTCCATCTGGCAGCAAAGCGTCTGTCCACGGACGGCGGCCGCGATGAATTCCTCGTCTCGGTACACCGTCCGGGCCTTCTCCGGCAGGTGCTTCGCGTAGAAGCGGTAGCCGATATTCAGCGAAAGCGAGAGCGGCACCAGACACCGCGAGCCCAGGACGCGGCTGAAAATCGACCGCCAGCGGTAGCTCTGCTGCCAGGCCCAGTGCAGCCCCTCCTGCAGCCGCTCGGGACTCATTTGCCTGGGCTGGAAAACCACGTGCTCGACGTCGTACAGCGACCAGTTCTCGTGCAGCAGCCGGCCCTCGCGCTGGAGCTGGCGGTAGGCGGCCGTGCCGGGGAACGGCGTCATCACCGCATACCGCGGCAGGTCGATTTTGGCGCGATCGACGAACTCGACCGTTCGCTCAAACACGCTCTCGTCGTCGGTATCGAACCCGAACACGAAGCAACCCTGGATCGCAATCCCGTGGTCGTGCAGTTTCTTGACAATCTCCGCGAACCGGCCGGCTCGATGGAACGGCTTCTGGATTCCGTCGAGCGTGGGCTGATCGACCGACTCAAAGCCGATGAGCAGCCCCTTGCACCCGCTGCGCGCCGCAAGCCGCAGCAGCTCTTCGTCCTCGGCGATGCGGGTGGTCGCCAGGCCGAGCCAGCGGATGCCCAGCGGAATCATCGCCTGGTACAGCTCCTTGGCGTGACGCGTATCCTCGACCGGGCTGAGGTCGATGAACACCGCGTGCCGCTTCTCGAACGTCTCCAGTTCGGCGATGACGTCGGCGATCGGGCGGTGTGCATAGATGCCGCCCCAGGCCGCCGGCACCGCGCAGAACTCGCAGCGATGCGGACAACCGCGGGTGGCCTCAATGCTGTTCGTGGTGACGTAGCGATTCCTCTTGAGCAGGTCGCGCCGCGCAATGGGAACGTTGAGCACGCGGCCCGTGGGTGCGAAGTACCGCGGCTGCAATCGGCCGGTCGCGAAATCCCGCAGCAGCCGCGGCCACGATTCCTCCGCATAGCTGACGACGACGGCGTCGGCGTGCTGTGCCGCCTCGTCGGGCAGCAGCGTCGCGTGCACGCCGCCGATGACGACCGTGTGCCCGCGGGCCCGCAGTTCGTCGGCAATGGCATACGTCCGCGGCGCGGTGCCGGTGATCGCGCTGAGTCCGACCAGGTCCGCCTCGAACTCCAGATCGAGCGGCTGGACGCCTTCATCCTGCAGCGCAATCTCGGCCTCGAGCTCATCGGGAACGAGCGCGGCGAGCGTGGGCAGCGTCAGCGGCGCATAGCGCAGCGAACGTTTGAAAATCCCCGAGCGGTGCCGGTGGATCTCACCGGCGGGTTGAATGAGTTGGATTCTCATGTCGTCCCGGATTCTTGCGGTTCCGGTTTCGTTTGTATCGCGCCACGGGGCATGACGTCTCCGGGATCCGAAACGGTTGCCGCAACAGCGGTGGCCGATGCGCTCGCGATGCGTGCCGTGGATCTCCGGTCGGGTTCGCGGCCGGTCTGGCGCTCGCGGAACAAGCCGAAGAGCATGCCCTGCTTCTTATAGGCTTCTCTGGCATAAACAGGGTTGTATTTGAGATAGACGCCCAGCCGGGTCAACGAGCTGAGATGCGTCTTAAAGTCCCATAACCGCTTGAAAATTGAACTTGTCTTGTTCCAGTCGCGGCGGCAATGCCAGCAGGCTTCGGATAATTCGTCCGGCGACATGTTGCGGGGAACGAAGGCGGCGTGGTTGAAGCGATATTCGGGATGCAACCACCATTGTCCGTCCCACAACAGGCGGTTCTCGCGTTTCAGGCGGTCGTAGAGCGGCGTGCCCGGATAGGGCATGAGGATGTTGAAGGCGGCAAAGCAAAACTTGTTTCGCATGGCGAATTCATACGTCCGGCGGATCGACTCCGGCGTGTCGTGGTCGTGACCCAGTGTAAACGCCGCCCAGGTCTGTAAATGATAGTTCCGCAGGATCTCACACTGTCGCTGATAGCAATCCCAGCCAGCCTGCAAACGTGAGACGCCGTTGCCCCGCATCAGATTGGGGGCCTTTTTCATCGCCTGAAGGTTCTGCGGGTTGATCGACTCGAAGCCGATGACGTTGCCCAGACAGCCGCTGTCGGCGAGCAATTCCATCAGCTCGGGATCGTTGGTCATGTCGATCGATGCCTGCGAGACCCAGCGAATTCGTCGTGGAATCAGCTCGCGCAGAAACAGCTTGGCCGCCTCATGATTCGACAGGAAGTTGTCATCGACGAAAAAGATCACGCGGCGGTCCTGGTTCTCGATCTCGGCGAGAACCTCGCCGGTGCGGCGGACGAATTGCGTCTGGTTAAAGAACACGCTGATCGCACAGAAGTCGCAGGCAAAGCGACATCCACGGCTGAATTGCATCAGCGTGATCGGCAGGTAGCCCTTGTCCCGAAAGAGGTCGCGCCGTGGCTGGACGCCCCGCGGCTGAGGAATTCCCGGACGCGCCCTGTACACCTCTTTCAGCTTTCCACGCCGCGCGTCATCGATGACCTCGTGCCACAAGAACTCCGCATCGCCCAGGTAGATCGCGTCGGCGTGCTGCCGGCATTCCTCGGGGGCCAGGGTGGGATGAAAGCCCCCCATGACGACCGGCACGCCCCGCGCCCGATACTCACCGGCGATTTCGTAGGCCCGCCGCGCGGTGTAGATCTCCACCGTGATCGCCGCGAGGTCCGTCGGCTCGTCGTAGGGAATCTCTTCGATCCGGTCGTCATACAGAGCGCATTCCACGTCAGGCGGCGTCAGCCCCGCCAGCACGCCAAGCTGCAGCGGTTCCATCCGCCCCTCGTCGACGTACAGGCTGTGTTCCAGCCGGCCGATATTCGGTTTGATGAACGTCACTTTCATGCCGAATCGTCTCCGACCGCGAGCAGGCTGGCCGTTTTGTGCCGCGGTTCGAGCGGCGCGGCCGAGCCCAGCGGCTGATTCTGCTTGGCGTGAACCTCCCGCCGGGAGATCAGATTCGACAGCAGATAGACGCCGAATCGGTAGGGTGTTCGCAGGTTCGTGCGCAGGTCGAACGTTCGCCGGAATATCGAACCGTACCGATTGAATTGCGTGCGGGCGCGGTAGCATCCTGCCGTCAGTTCGTCGGAGGTCATTCCGCGTGGATGAAACGTCGCTTCGCCGTAACGGTAGCCCGGCTCCAGCCACCACTTGTCGTAGATCAGCCGCCCCTCGCGTTTCAGCCGTTCGTACAGCCTGGCTCCGGGCGTGGGCGTCAGCGGGTTGAAGTTGGCGAGGTAGAACTTATTGCGAATGGCGAACTCAACCGCGGCGTCGAACGAGTCGGGCGTGTCGCGGTCGTAGCCGAACACAAATGTCCCGTAGATCATGATGCCGGCTTCTCGGAGCGCCCGGATCGAGGTCTCGTAATTGCCGTATTTCAGATTCCACGACTTGTTCATCTGCCTGAGGTTCCCGGCGTCGAGCGACTCGAATCCCACAACGGCGGTCGCACAGCCGCTTTGCTGCATCAGCCGCACCAGTTCGCGGTCGGCAGCCACGTCGATGGAGACCTGGCAGGACCAGAGAATTCTGAGCGGAATCAGCGCCCGGAAGAGTTCCCTGGCGCGCGGAATGTCAACAAAGATATTGTCATCGACCAGGAACACGTGCCTGCGTCCAACCCGTTCGATCTCCTCGACGACTTCGCGCACCGGCCGCTGGCGCAGGTTCGCTCCGTAAAACGCGCGAATCGAGCAGAAGTCGCAGTTGTACTTGCAGCCACGGCCGTATTGCAAAAGTGTAATTGGGGCGTACCGCTTACCGCGAAAGATGCTGCGGTCCGGATGCCCTCCGGCCAGCGGCGGGAATTCGTCCTGCCGGTAAATCGTCTGAAGTCGGTTGTGCCGTGCGTCCTCGACGACCGCTTCCCAAATCCCTTCAGCGTCACCCAGCACGACGGCATCGGCGAACTGCAGGGCCTCATCGGGCACGAACGTGGGATGGTAACCTCCCATGACCACGGGCACCCCGCGCCGCCGATATTCGGCGGCAATTTGGTACGACCGTCGCGCCGTGTATGTTTCCACGGTCATTGCGACCAGGTCTGTCGGCTCGTCGCAGGGGATCGTCTCCAGTCGCTCATCGTACAGCACCGTCTCGACGTCCGGCGGCGTCAGACTTTTCAGAATCGCAAAGCACAGCGGCTCCATCGCGTCCGAAGATCGCTTTAGAAACATGTTCGGGCGAATGAACGTGATCTTCACAAGTGAATCCTTCTGTGGCCCGGCGAGAAGCCGCGGGCTTTTTACCCGCCTGCCCCGCGGTCGGCTGAGTTCTGCTGCGCGAGACGCTCGACCACGATCAGTGCCGCCGCCAGGGCCGCGAAGAACAACATGTTCCCGATATTGCGGCCGGTCGCGATGGCGAACGTCTGCTGAACTTCCTCAGCGAAGACCAGCCGCTGCAGCGATCGGATCAGAAACAGCGACGCGAAGGCGTAAATCACGATCCGGTACCGCTGGGGCTCTCGAGCAGCGGCCGCGGCTGTAATGCCCAGCACGAACATGAAGGCCCCCAGCGGCTTCAGCAGATAGCGGAACTCCGGCGTCCAATCCACTTTCGCGCCGTACATCTCAGCCATGAGCGGCGCCATTCCCTCAAAGAGATTCAGTCCCGCTCCCACGATGACGTGGAAGGCGCACACAAACCACATCAGGCATTTCAACACGAGCCGGGAATCAACCTTCATGCGTCACTCCTTCGTACGAACGGAGGCCGGTCTCACCGCTGGTCAGCAGCGAATAGGCGACGTAGGCAAGAACCGGAGAGGTCAGCACGACGGCGTTGCACGCGACGAACAACAGGCCGTACAGGTCCGAGCGGGCAAGCTCGATCACGACATACTCACAGAGACGAACCGCCGCGCCGTAGACAAGACCGAACGTACCGAAAAAGACCGGGCAGTAGTCGCTGGCAATTGCTTCCGGGCCGCGGTTTTCGTGATACTTGCGGTTATACACGACAATGACACCCGCTCTGATCGCGGCCAGATCATACACCCAGTTCCAGAATGCCAGGACCGAGCACATCACGAATGCAGACCGCAGGAACTCCCAGACTGCAAAGTCGCGCGGGGGGAACGGCAGGCACACCAGACCAAACAGGCTGGTCGCCGTTCCGAACAGAAAACCGTGCTGCGGGCGGAACCTCCCCAGTCTCAGGCGGCTATTGAACCGCCAAAGCTTCAGCCAGTTTGTCCCCAGACCCGGAATCACGTATGCGAAGAGAATGGGAATCGAAAGCACCAGGACGACCAGCCGGTGGTTGCCGTCATATCGGTCCAGCCACAACCAATATGCCAGAGGAAACAACAGCAGTGGCGCGGCAAATTCGTAGATGTGGAAGAATCGCATCGCTGTCTTCCTTCATTCCGCAGCCGTCGAGCTCCCTTCGAGATCGCCTTCTCGCAGGTGCTTCGCCTCGATGTTGCAGAACCGCGCCAACTGACAGCGCCCCCGGATCGACGGCGGCAGCTTGGCCAGACCAAAGGTCAGAGTCCCCAGAAAATCCTGGTCGTAGGACAGGCCGAGTGGTTTGCCCCGGTTCTCCTCCCGCAGCGGATCCAGGTAGGTTCCGAATACGCGGTCCCACATCGTGGTGAAATTCCCATAATTTCCGTCCACCCCAACTGTGTGGTGCAGCAGGTGCTCCTGCGGAGTTGTCAGGGCGACCAGTCGCATCACATGGTGCACGGCGGCAAAGCGCCGCAGAAACGACGAATGACTCGCCGTCAGCACGACAGCAATCACCCCCAGCAATGGAAGCGCCGGCGTCAAGTCCCACAACGGAAAACCGGCCAGGACGAAGACTGCATAAATCGACAGGCTCGTGGCCGCCAATGTCAGAAATAACGGAAAGGCGGCAAACGGCCGTACCAGAATGCCCGGCATCACCACCGAGACCTGATTTGGAAGATGGTGGTACTCGTGCGTGAACCACAGCCAGCGGCTATGGCTGACGAACCGGTGCACCAGATAGTCCCACAGACCGGCGACATAGAATGCGAGAACACCGACCAGCAGGAGAGGCACTCCCCGCACCGGTGCCGCGATGACTTCGTCGAAGTATCCGCCGTAGAGTCCTCGCACCGATGCGAACAGTTCGCTGGCTTCGGGAACGAGGCTCAGCCCGCCGACCTGCAGCACGAGGAAAACCAGTGTGACCAGGAAAAGGAATATCAGCGGCCGAAGCTGTACAGCTTCAGATCCGCGTCTTTTCCCGCCCCACAGATGCTCGAAGACGTCGAGAACGACCAGGGTCGCCTGAATGGCGACAATCACAAACAGGAGGGGCCGGCTTTCCATCGTCCCGAGCTGCCTTTCCTGGAACAGGCAGTGGTCTCTCCGCCCATGACGGATCCCAGCAACCGGAAGCGACCGAGCGGCCGATTATGCCGAGCGCCGCGCAAGAAATCAAATGGATTCCCGGCAACTTCCGGGGCGTGGCCATTCCACCGCTCCACGACCTCGGCGTGTACTTCGGGTTCGGCTTCTCCTGGTCCGCGATGCAGTACGCGCACACTTCATCGGGAGCCATTTGAGTCATCCGAGCCGGCTGTGCGCGATGTGACCTCCAGCAACCGCAGCATCTCGGCCCGGATCTGCGGTTCGGCGCCGATTTCCAGGTGGCTGCTGCGGGCCGGCCAAGTCTCGTAGCCTCCCCACTCGTGCTGCTGCGGGGTCGGCAGATATCCGCTGTAGCCGTTGGCCAGCTCGATCGTGAACGTGTGCTTCAGGGGACTGGACTTCTTGATCGCCAGCCCCGTTTCGGCAAAGACTTCGCACGGCGCCGCAGCGATGCCGATCTCGCCGATGCGAATGGCTTGGAGCGGCAACGAGTAGCGAGCGGGGAATTCGGAGAGGTGCAGGGCTTCCTCAGCATAAACCCGACTCCAGCGATGCGGTCCCTTTTGATCGGCGTCGGCCAGAAGCTGCCGCGCCCACGCGACGCGCTCGGCGTCAGGTTTGCGGACGCCGAGTTCGAGTTCGCTTGCGGCGATGGCGAGGATCTTCGGCGAGTCGTGTTCGATACGCGGCAGCAGCCGGAGTGTCTCCTGCGCCAGCAGCGTTCCGAAGTGCTCGATGCGCAACCAGGGCTTTCCACGGCCCTCGAGACCTTGGAACGAGCCGGTGTCGCCGCTGGTGCCGTTGCTCATCAGTCCGATGAATGGGCGGCTGTCGTCGCCGCTTGCAAGCTGCGCCTCGAGCGACCGGGCGTACGCACCGAAGTAGTCGGCGCTGACCAACCCCGGTTCGTATCCGCCGCAGTAGTGCACGCTGAAGTTTCCCAGCACGGCCAGCGGCCGTCCGTCGGCATAACGGATCGACAGCACCGAAAACTCCGGATCCACCGGCCCCGCCGGGCGTAGGACTGTACCGCCCGCTCCGGCCACGGATTTGACTCGCTCGCCACTCTCGGCAAAGGGGTTCGGGCCAACCGATCCCGGCTCGCAGAGAAGCCTGCGGCAGGCAAGCAACTCCGGCCTCGAGAAGGTTCCGAAGCCGACCTGCGCAGGCGCCAGGTTTCGATGAGCCGCGAGGACGGCTTCCGCAATCCGCTCGGCCACGAGCTTCCGGTAGTCCTCGTCCGGCGCACGTGTG
>JAHWKJ010000131.1 GCA_019347905.1 Planctomycetota bacterium | reverse complement strand
ATCAGATTCGCGAAGGCGATTCTCTCGTTTGGATCGACGATGGCACAACGATCCGGGTGATTCCCCTGCCGAGGGATCCGATCGAGGCGTTGAAGGGCAGGGGACGAGGCCAGAATTCGGTCGCGCGACTCTTGGCCGCACGCCGGGAGGATCGCGAGCGTGAGCGATGAACTGTATTTGCTCGACACATCCTCACTGCTCGCACTGATCGACGAGGAGCCCGGCGCCGAGCGCGTGGAGGAAATCGTTCGCCGCGGGCGGTTCGTCATCACGTGGGTCAGCGTGATGGAGGTCTACTACATTACGCAGCAGGAGTGTGGTGCCGAGGAAGCGGATCAACGCCACGCCTTGCTGAAAGGCTTCCCGGGCACACTCGTTTGGACGCTCGACGAGGCCACGCTTCTCAAGGCGGCACGGTTCAAAGCAGTCCATCGGCTCTCGTTTGCTGATGCGCTCATTGCCGCTTATGCCGCCCAGCATCACGCCATCATCGTGCACAAAGATCCCGAGTTCGAAGTACTCGTCGACCAGTTGCGCATGGAAGCGCTCCCGTCCAAGACGTCCTGAGCGCAACGCCCGCGCGTCTTGCATCATCGGCATTCAGGCCTCAGAATGTTGTCGGCGTCGGTTTCGGCCCATATGGCTCGCACGGGCCGCGAATCGCCGCCTCCCACCGAATTGATCCACCCGCCGACCTCACTCCCCGGCCAGTCATGTTGACCAGACGCCAACTGCACTGGCGGCGGCTTGCGCTGGCCGTGGTTTTCGCGGCGCTCTGGCCGTACGCAATCGCCCGCGGAGAGGGGGCCTCGCACGCGCCGCCCGTCGACTTCATTCGCGACGTGACGCCGGTGCTGGTGAAAGCCGGGTGTGCGGGCGGGGCGTGTCACGGCTCGTTTCAGGGGCGCGGCGGCTTTCAGCTTTCGCTGTTCGGATCGGACCCGCGGTTCGATTACGCGGCCCTGGTGAAGGAGGGCCGGCAGCGACGGGTTTCGATCGCCGCCCCGGAGCAGAGCCTCATCCTGCAGAAACCGTCGGGCCGTTTGCCCCACGGCGGCGGACGGCGATTCACCGCCGATTCTCCCGCTTATCGAACGCTCGAAGCCTGGATTCGCAGCGGAGCGCCCGCACCGGCCGATTTCGAGCTGCATGTGGCGGGCATCGAGGTCGCGCCGCAAGACGCAGTCCTCGCAGCCGGTGAAAGCGCGCCACTGTGCGTAACGGCGCGCTGGTCTGACGGTCGCGCGCAGGACGTCACCTCGCTGGCGATCTACGAAGTCCGCGACGAGTCGCGCGCCGATGTTTCACCTGATGGCCACGTCGAAGCGAAGCGGCCGGGCCGCACCGCCGTCACCGTCTCGTTTCCGGGGCAGTCGGCCGCCGTTAGCGTGACGACTCCCTACGGCCCGGTCGCGGAAACGCGACACTTCACGCCGCACAACGAGATCGACGAGCTTCTCGCCGCGGAGTGGTCCAAGCTGGGTCTCGCGCCCGCCGAGCCGGCCGACGACTACGAGTTCGTCCGCCGCGTCTTTCTCGATGTCATCGGCACGCTGCCCACGCGCGAGGAAGTCGAAGCGTTCTCAGCCTCGAACGACCCGGAGAAGCGAGCGCAGCTCATCGACGCGTTGCTGGAGCGTCCCGAGTATGTCGACTTCTGGTCGTACCGCTGGGCCGATTTGCTCCGCGTGCACCGCCGTTATGTAGGCGACAAAGGCCTGTGGACATTCTGGAACTGGGTCCGCGCCGCCGTCCGCGAGAACCGGCCCCTCGACCAGTTCGCCCGCGAACTCCTGACCGCCCGCGGCAGCCTGTTCACCAACGGCGCGACGGCGTACTACTTCGTCGATGAAGATCCGGCCCAGTTGGCGGAGACGACGGCCCAACTGTTCCTGGGCGTGCGGCTCGCCTGCGCCAAGTGCCATCACCATCCCTACGAGGCCTGGAGCCAGCAGGACTATTACGGCCTCGCGAGCTTCTTCACGCGGATCGAGATCAAAGACAACGGCGACGGTGCCCGCTACGGCGGCACGAAACTCCTGCGGCCCATCGATCGCGTGAACAAGACGCGCCGGCTGAAGATTGAGGCGCCGCCGTCACTCTTCGGCCGCGAGGTGAAGGCCGACGCCGGCGGAGACATTCGGAGCGAACTGGCCGACTGGGTCACCAGTAGCGACAATCCCTACTTCTCGCGGAGCCTCGTCAACCGTTACTGGGCGTGGCTGATGGGCCGCGGCCTGGTCGAGCCGGTCGACGACCTGCGGCCTACCAACCCGCCGTCGATGCCGCCGCTGCTCGAAGCGCTCAACGCCGATTTCGTGCAGCACGGCTATGATGCAAAGCACCTCGTGCGGACGATTCTGAATTCGCGTGCTTATCAACTGGCGTCGCGGGTGACGAGCGAGACAGATCGCGACGGCACGTTCTGCACGCACCGCCGCTACCGTCGGCTGCCGGCGCCGGTGCTGCTGGATGCGGTCAATTTCGCCACGGGCGCGACCGAGAGCTTTGAGGGCCTGCCGCGCGGCACGCGGGCCTTGGCGCTGCCGGACCCGGCGGTCCAATCGCACTTCCTCACGACGTTCGGCCGCTCGGTCCGCAGCAGTCCCTGTGAGTGCGCGACGTCGAATGAATCCGACCTCGCCCAGGCGCTGCACCTGCTCAACGGCCAAGCAATGGGTGCGCGGATCTCTGCCAAAGACGGCCGACTGGCGCGGCTGCTGGCGTCTGAAGAATCGGACGCCGAAATCGTGGACGAGCTGTTCTTCGCCACATGGTCGCGGCCGCCGATCGATACGGAGCGCGAAGCCGCGATGGCCGTGATCGCCGAAGCCCCGTCGCGCCAGGAAGGCTTCGAGGATCTGTTGTGGACACTTTTGAACTCGACCGCATTCGTGTTCAATCACTGACGTCGTTTAGTCATCGTTTAGCCGCGTCCCAACGGGACGCGCGTCCCGTTGGGACGCGGCTAAACCAATTGAATCAGGAAACGCACGATGCTCAGCTTCACAGGACCGAAAACCTCGAGGTGCTGCGACGGGCTTTCGCGGCGGACGTTTCTTCGCGTCGGCAGCCTGCCCTTCTTCGGGCTGGGGCTGGCGGACCTCCTGCGCTCTCGACGTGCCGCAGGCGCGGGCGGCGAAGCGGGCGATCCGTTGAGCTGCATCCTGTTGTGGTGCGACGGCGGAATCAGCACCGTCGATACCTTCGACATGAAGCCCCACGCGCCGCTCGAATACCGCGGCGATTTCAAGCCCATCGCCACCAGCGTGCCCGGCCTCTCGGTGTGCGAGCACCTGCCGCAGGTCGCGAGACAGATGCACCGCATCGGCCAGCTGCGGACGATCGTGCACAGCGGCTCGCAGCACGCCGAGGCCTGCCATTTCATGCTCACCGGCTGGCCGCAGGTGCCCGATGTCAACGCTCAGCCCGTGGGATCGGTCGTGCATCCCTGCTTCGGCTCGGTCGTCGCCGAACAGCGCGGCTGGCGGAAGGGCTTGCCGCCGTTCGTGCAACTGGCGGCGGGGAACGTCAAGTACCACCATGCGGGGTATCTCGGCTCGGCGCTCGACCCGCTGCGAATCAAGAGCGACCCCAGCCGGGCGGACTTCCGCGTCGAGGACGTCGCGCTGCCGGGCGGAGTCGACGCCGAGCGGCTGAGCCGCCGCCGCAAGGCGCTGGAGCGGCTCGATGCTTTGCACCGTCAGCTCGATCAGGCGGCCGGAGACGTTGCCGACCGCAACGAGTTCTACCGGCAGGCGTTCGACCTGGTGACTTCCCCCGCGGCGAAGAAGGCCTTTCGCATCGACGACGAGCCGCAGGCCTTGCGGGACCGCTACGGAATGCACCGCGAAGGCCAGGCAACCCTCCTGGCCCGGCGGCTGGTCGAGTCCGGCGTGCGGTTCGTGACCGTGGAGTTCAACGGCTACGACACGCACGACCGCAACTTCATCGAGCTCCGCGATCCGCTCTTGCCGAAGCTCGATGCGGCGTACTCGGCGCTGTTGGACGACCTGGCCGAACGAGGCCTCCTCGAGACGACGCTGGTGATCTGCATGGGCGAGTTCGGCCGCACACCGAAAGTGAACAGCCTGGCCGGCCGCGACCACTACCCGCTCGTGAACAGCATCTGTTTCAGCGGCGCCGGAGTGAAGATGGACGGTTTCGTGCACGGCCGCACCAGCGACAAGTGCGAGCGCGTGCTGGGGACGGCTAACACCACGCACGACCTGGCGGCCACGATCTATGAGCGGCTGGGGGTCGACTACGCGAAAGAGTACCGCAACATCGACGGCCGCCCGATCTTTACCACCGACAACGGCCAGCCGATCCGCGAATTGTTCGCGTGAACTCGCCGTTCGTAGTGGCCGGCTTCAGCCGGCCCTCGGCGGTTCGTAGTGGCCGGCTTCAGCCGGCCATGTTGATGTAGTGTCGCGGCTGCGTTACCCGGAACGGGCCGACTGAAGCCGGGCACTACGAACAATCAGCCCGTTGTGTTTGCCCTGCGCCGCCCTCTAGGATGGAAGGACAGGCCGAATGGTCCCCCGCACCGGGAGCGCGCGCGCCGATGGGACAACCAGCGATGCTGCGTCTTTCAATCCTTTCCGTCCTCCTCGTCGCCGGATTCGCGAGCGGCGCCGACGCACAGGACCCGGCCGCAACGCCCACGGCCGACCAGATTCTGGAAGAACAATCGCCCCTGCTGGTTGAGCCGAAAACGCCGCAGGAGTTGTTTCGCGCCACCACGTTGATGGTCCGCCTGGCCCGGCCGGAGCTGGCCCGGCTGTATCTCGAAAAGTTCATGGCGGCCGCTCCCGACGATGCACTGTTGCTCGAACTGCGCGACAAGCACGGGCCGGCGACGTTCCTGCGGCTGGCGCGGGTTCCCGAGCTCAAGCCGCTCTCCACGCAGCTTCTCGATCGCGTGAATGACGCCTTCCGCCGGCAGGGCGCTGACCCGGCGCGCATCGACCGCCTGCTGGCCGACCTGGAACTGGGGCCGGTCGAACGGCGGGCCGCTTTGGAAGCGCTGCGCGACGCGGGGCCGGTTGTCGTGCCGCACATCATCGGCCGCATTGCCACCGCCGAGGAGGCCGCCGAGCGGGACCGGCTGACGCGGGCGCTGGTGGATCTGGGGCCGCGCAACATTCCGGCGCTCCTGGGCGTGCTCGATTCGCCGGACGCGGAGCTGAAGGCCCGCGTGATCAGCGTGCTCGGCCGACTGGGCACGCGCGACATGGCGCAATACCTGTGGTATTCCGCGTTCACGCAAGAAGAGGGCTATCCGCCGACGGTCCGCCGGGCCGCGCGGGAGTCGCTGGCGGAGATCCTGCGGTCGGAAATCAGCCGCGTCGAAGCCCTGTCATCGTACGGCGTGGCCGCTGAGCTGGAAGGCATCGCCCGGGCGCATTTCCGCGGCGAGTACGAATGGCAGCCCGAGGCCGGCGGGACTGTCACCGTCTGGACGTGGGATCCCGATGCCGGCACGATCGCGGCACGCGCGCTCGAACCGGCGGCGGCTTCGCTGTACGTCGGCAGCCGCTTCGCCCGGCAGGCGCTGGCGGTGTCGGAACCGTCGCCCGACCGGCAGGCGCTGTATCTTGCGCTGCTGCTCGCCACCGCTGCTCATGAAACGCCGCCGGGCGCTTCCGTCATCGGACCGGGAACCGCTCACAACCTGGCGTTGCGGTCCGGGCCTGAAGTCGTCGCCGCGGCGCTTGAAACGTCTCTCGAAGCCCGCCGCGCACCGGCGGCGGTGAATGCGCTGGTCGCTCTGGGGCAGATCGCAGACCGCGATTCGCTGTCTGGCGATTCACCCATGATTCGCGCCCTCGACGACCCGGATCCCGGCGTCCAGTTCGCGGCCGCGGTTGCCGTCCTGCAGCTCGATCCGGATCGTGCGTTTCGGGCGGCCCGGCGGGTCGTGGAAATCCTCACACGGGCGCTTTCCGACAGCGGCGGCGCGGCGGCGGTCACTGTTCACGCGAACCCGCAGGCGGCCAGCACCGTCGCGGCCTTCCTGAACGAACTGGGTTACAGCGACGCGCCGATCACCCGCACCGGACGGGCCGCCTTCCAGCTCGCCGCCACGCGGGGCGACGTGGAGCTGATCGCCCTCAACGCCAACGTCGTTCACTGGCCGCTGTCGGAAACGCTGGCCAATCTGCGGGCCGATGTCCGCACGCGCAACATCCCCGTGGCGATCTTCGGACCGGAGCAGGACCGGCCGCGGATCGAGTACCTGCTGCGGAGCGACCCGCGGCTGACCTTCGTGGCCTCGTCGGCGACCTCCGACGCTTTCGAGTTGCAGTTGCGGCCGTTTCTGGCGAAGTTCCAGTCGCCGGCGCTGACGCCCGAACAGCGCGCCGCCCGCGCCGCCGCAGCCGCGTACTGGCTCGGCTCGATCGCCAGCGGGCAGCGGACGCAGATCTACGATCTGAAGCCGGCGGAGGCCGCACTCTTCACGGCGATCGGCGACCCCGCCCTGGCGAACAACGCCCTGATCGCGCTGGGCGGCATCGCGACGAACTCGGCCCAGCAGCGGTTGCAGGAGATCGCCATCAACCGCACCCGCGACGACGAGACGCGCTCTGTCGCTGCGCGGCAGCTTGCATTCCACATCCAGCGGCACGGTCTGCTGCTGTCCGACGAGCGCGTGCTCGAGCTGCATACCGCCCGGCAAGAGGCGACTTCGCCCGAACTGGCGACGGCTTTCGACGCGGTTGTCGGTTCTCTGAAGCCCAACCCGGCGGCCGTCGAGCGACGGCTGGAGTCTCATCAGCCGCCTCCGCTGCCGGTCGCGCCCGCGATTCTGCCCTAACAATCGCTCCTGCAGCTTCGAGAGCAGCTCCCGCGCGCACGCCGGGACATGCCTTGTCTGTGGGCGTGAGTGCTTAGTGGCTAGGCATAGAAGCGCTCGCAAGGCGGCTTGGCGGCCTTCGCATTCCGGGGCATCGTCGCAAATCGCTCGTGGCAGCGGGCTCATGCTTGCAGAGGAGACAGGGGAGCCAATAGGATCGGCGATCAACCACCGCCTGCGGGCATCACATTGGTCCATTTTCACCCAACAACAAAATGCCCTCGGCACTCTCCCACCCCACCGCACCACTGCCGTCGATGATCGGCGACAGCGCCGCGATGCGCGAGGTGTACGAGTTGGCGCGGCAGGTCGCGGGCACTTCGGCGACGGTGCTGTTGACGGGGGAAACCGGGACGGGCAAGGAATTGGTGGCGCGGGCGATTCACGAGCTGAGCGGCCGTGCCAGCGGTCCGTACATCCGCGTCAACTGCGGAGCCCTCAGCGAGAGCCTGCTCGAGAGCGAGTTGTTCGGGCACGTGAAGGGCGCGTTCACGAGCGCCTTCGAGAGCCGCACCGGCCGCTTCGAGGCGGCCCACGGCGGCACGATCTTTCTCGATGAGATCAACTCCGTCAGCTACAAGCTGCAGGTCAAGCTGCTACGGGTGCTGCAGGAACACGAGTTCGAGCGCGTGGGCGACACGCGGACGATTACCGTGGACTGCCGCATCGTCGCCGCCACCAATCGCGACCTGCTCGACGAGATCGACGAAGGCCGCTTCCGCGAAGATCTGTACTACCGGCTGAATGTCATCCCGCTTTATCTGCCCGCGCTGCGGGAGCGGCCCGAGGACGTGTCGCTGCTGGTCGAGCATTTCGTCCGCCGCTTCTCGAAGGCCAATGGTGTGACGCCCCCGCAGGTCACCCGCGAGGCACAGGGCTTTCTCGAAAGCTACGCCTGGCCCGGCAACGTCCGCGAGCTGGAAAACTATGTCGAGCGGGCGATCGTGCTTTCGGGCGGAGGGCCGCTTTCGCCGGACATGTTTCCGCCGCACGTGCGGGGACTGGCGCCGGTGCGGATCGGCCGGGCGCGCAGCGGCGGCCTCGAAGGCTTGTGCAGCGAGCTGGTCTCGCAGTCACTCACCGCGGCCGGCGACGACGCAGAGAACGTGCACGAGCGCGTCGTGTCGCTCGTCGAGCGGGAACTGATCCAACAGGTGCTCCGCACCTGCCAGGGCGTGCAGACGAAAGCGGCCACGCGGCTGGGCATCAACCGCAACACGCTGCACAAGAAGATCGAGGACTACGCGCTGCAGTCCGACGCGCGCTGAACAAAGCCCACGGGTTGCAACCCGTGGGCTTCAAATATTCATGCAGCCGATCGCACCGGCTCGCCCGCCGCGGCCGGTTTCTTCGCGGACACGATCCGCGCCGATTCGCCCGGCTTTCCCTCCGCACGGTTCTCCGCGGCGGTTTTCCGTTCCGCCGCCGATCGAACACGTGTGCCGCGGACGAGTGAGAACACGATAGCCGCGACCACCCCCGGCTGAGCGGCGACCCACACGTGGACGACGAGACTGCTGTCCTCCAGCGACACGAGGTACGCGGCAAAGACGGCGGCGGCGGCGAGCGTCAGCCGGTTCCGCCATGATGTGGCTCGCAACACGAGGACGATGACCAGCGCCGCCAGGCTCAGCACCCGCGTCGCGAAGGCCATGTCCCACCACACGAGGCGGATCTCATCCTCGCCGCCCAGGCGGCTGAACTGCCAGGCATCGCCCGCGGCCGCAGCGGGCAGCGGCAATGGATCGCCGGCAGATGCATTCACTGGTGCAGTTGTCGTCTCGGACCTGCGCGGGCCGATGGCGTACCACGCGGGCCGCACGCTGGTTTCGCGGACCCAGCCGGTCGGCGTTCCGATGAGGCTGTATTCTTCCGGGATGCGCACGACGACTCTCGTGGCCGCCGTCACGGCGGCGTCGGGAGCCACGCGCGGGAGCAAGAGCCTGAGCGGACTGCCGAAGCCTTCGAACGGCGGCTCGTGCAGCCGCAGCCGGAATTGCAGCGCGATCTCGCACCCATTGGCTGGAAAGTCACCGTCTCGCGGCGCGACGGCGATGCGACGCCAGCCCGCCACAGCGTGTGTCGGGTCCTCCACGATTGCCGTCGCTTGTCCGTCGATCGTGATCGTGTCGATCGCCAGTCCGTCGTCTCCCGCGCCCGCGGGCAGCAGAATCGGGAGCTGCGTGCATTCGGCCGACTGCACCACAAACCGGCAGCGGTACCAGGCCGTCGGTGCGAAGGCCTCGCGCGGCAGCACGACCTCGATTGCGGCGTGTGCTACGTGGGCGTTGGGAAGCGCGATCGAACGTGGCGTGGCTGACTGGGCGGCTTCAATGTCCGCAGCGAGGGGAGCATCGACGTCCAACGAGCCGGGAGCGTCAGCGACCGGAGTCGCGGGCGCCGCATCCGGCTCCCGCGGCTGCGTCTCGACGAGCATCTCCAGCGGGCGGCCCTCGTAGCGCCACGAGCTGACATGCCGGTAGCCGTCAGGCGCCGTTGCGCCCTCCGACGGTGCCCGCGTCGCACCGAGCACGTCGGCCTCCAACACGCGCAGCTCGAGCGTCGGCGCGGCAAAGAACTCGATTCGGCCGCTCTCCCTCGCGACACCCAGCGGCGTGGGCACGGGGAGAAACAGCGTCTCGAGCTTCAGCTCCGGGTCGATGATCTGACGGCCGTTCAGAACCACGTGCAATTGGCCGCGATGCGGCTCCGGCAGGCGAACGGCGGCCGTGAGCGCATCGGCATCGCAGGAGAACTCCAGCGGCATGCCCTCTTCGCCGACAGCCCCGTCAAGAACGACGCCCTCGCCCAGCTCGAAGTGCAACTCGGCGACGTCGGCGTCCGCGATCGTATAGTCGAGTCGCGCTTCGAAGGCGATGCCCGACTCGGAGAAGCGATAAGCGACTCGCTGCTCGACTTCAATCTGCGGCGCCGGAACCTGAGCCTCACCGGGCGATTCGGCGGCCATGGCCGACGCCGCCGTCACACCCACACAGGCCAACATGGCCCGCACCGCCGCAGACGGGTGAGTCAGCCAGTGCACGGCGTGTGTCCTCCCACCGGCGTCACGCGGCGCGGCGTTCTACCGTCTCGGCCACTGTGTCCGCTGCCAGTTTCTCGACGGCCCGGATCAGCTCGGCGTACTCGAACGGCTTACGCAGATACTGCCGTCCCTGCGAAGCCAGGCCGGCCGGCGGCAGGTGAATTGAGCCGACGATCACCTGCGGCACTCCCGCGAACTCGTCGGGCGGCATGGGCAGATCGTCGTGATCGAGCACGAGCACGCTGGGGCGCAGCGGCTCTTCAGGAGCGTCACCGCGGCGCAGGCGGCGGACCGGAATGCCGCGCGGCTCGAGCACGGCCTGGAGCACTTCACCCGTTTCGGGCAGCCCATCGACCACGAGGACGCATCGTCCGTCGGCCACGCGTGGTTCCTTCCACAATCATCGCCGGCGCCCCCGCTGCGATCCTGAAAGCGGGCGGAGAATAGCGGGATCGCCCCCGCGTGTCAAAAGCAGAATCGCGCACATCAGCCCGACGCGCCAGCAAGGGATCGGTGAGAGGGCCCTCCCAGGCCGTCCGAACGTTCCGATGCAACCAACCGGCGCTCTTCGCCACCGCACGGCCTTGGAAGGCGTGCTGCGCGCCGTTCGCGAATTGCCTCGCCCGCATCGGACCGGTATAGTGAAAACGGGGCCGGGAAGTCTTTCGCCCGGCCGCGCGAGCGGTTCATCTCTTTTGCGTTCTTCGATTCCGTGATTCGCGGCCTGCCTTCATTCACGCTGTTCTCAATAGCCGTGCTCGCGGCGGCCGGCGGGGTGGATCCGCAGCACGCGGAGGCGACCTGCGGCGATTGGCTGTCGCGGCACAGCGTCGGCGAAGCCTCAGCCACGGCAGCGATGCCCGAGGAATTGCCGGCGAGCCGCAACCGGAATGAGACGCCCCCGCGTCCCTTCTGCGACGGGCCGCAATGTCGCTCGGCCCCGGCCGATTCCGCACCCGGCACAACTGGCGGCCTGATCGTCCGCGTCGTCGATCAGTGGGCGGCGGGCCTGGAAGATGCCGGTGACGTCGGCCGCGGAGAGCGGAAGCCCCTCCGCCTCGCGCTCACGCAGCACGCAGCCGCGGGTTTTCGATCCCGGATCGAGCGGCCCCCCCGACTGAGCGCTCTGTCGTAGGCCACGGCCTGTTCGTAGTGACCGTCTTCAGGCGGTCCGAGTTCAGGACGCGTGTCGCTGCGCAACCGATCCGCTGAATCGCGAAAGTGTGCGCGCGGCACGCGCCGCAAGGGGTGAGGCCAAGGGGTCAGACCCCTTTGCGGTTCATCCGTGAGCGCAGTTCTCTATCGCTCGTCCGCAAAGGGGTCTGACCCGGTTCCACGTCACGCCGCCTGCGCCAGTTCGGGGAAGCTGATGACCACACCCATCGCCACCGCGACCGAATCGCCGTCGCCCGAGACGCCCGCGAAGCGCCGCTACGTGCGGGCCGTCGGGCCGCGGCTCAAGAAGCTGCTGTATGTGCTGTTCGCACTGCTGGCTCTCCTGGGGGCGAACTCGCTGTACCTCGTGGGCGTGCGGGTGATGAACGCCGTCACCGGGCACAGCAACGAGAACTGGCTCTGGACCCGGATGTTTCTCGCGCACATCGTGCTCGGGCTGGTGTTCGTCGCGCCGTTTGTGGTCTTCGGGGTGATCCACATGTGGAACACGCGCGGCCGAAAGAACCGCCGGGCCGTGCGCGTGGGCTATGCCTTGTTCGCCACTTCGGTGGTTGTGCTCGTCACCGGCCTGCTGCTGCTGGTGATCGACATCACCAGGTACCGAATGCTCCGGGCGACCGTCTTCTGGCTGCATCTCGGCTCGCCGCTGGTCGCGGGCTGGCTGTACTGGCTGCACCGGCTGGCCGGGCCACGGATCAAGTGGCGGATCGGGCTGGGGTATCTCGCGGCCGTCGGAGTCGTGCTGGGCGGAATCCTCGTGTTGCAGGCGCAGGATCCCCGCGAGTGGTACGCCGTCGGCCCCGAGTCGCCCGACTATTTCAAGCCCTCGCTGGTCCGCACCACGGGCGGAAAATGGATCGCCGCCGAAGTGCTCGACATGAACGAGTACTGCCTCAAGTGCCACGCCGACGTGCACGCCCGCTGGAAAGACAGCGCGCACCACCTCAGCTCGTTCAACAATCCCACGTACCTGGCCAGCGTGAAGGAGACGCGCGACGTGCTCCTGGCCCGCGACGGCGACGTCAAGGCCTCGCGCTGGTGCGCGGGCTGTCACGATCCGGTGCCGTTTCTCAGCGGCAAGTTCGACGACCCCAACTTCGACATTCT
>JAHWKJ010000130.1 GCA_019347905.1 Planctomycetota bacterium | reverse complement strand
GAGAGCAGCCGAAAGGATGTTCAATCGTGGAGGCATGTTTTGGATCGGAATCGGCGACGAGTGGCGGTGGACACCAGCATTCACATATCCGCGTACGCGGCGTTGGCGGCGGCCACTCCGGCGCCGGGGTCGATCTTGGCGCCCTTGTCGGCGAGGCAGCGTTCCAAAGCGGCCAGGAACATCAGCACATTGCGCCCGGTGCTCGTTTCGCCCATCAGCCCGATCCGCCACGTCTTGCCCTTCATCGGTCCCAGGCCGCCGCCGATCTCGATCCCGAACGTGCCGAGCAGTTGCTTGCGGACCGCCACGTCGTCGACGCCGGTCGGAATCCGCACCGCGTTGAGCATGGGCAACCGATGCTCCTTCGCGACGGCAAACTCGATTCCGAGCGCCTCCAGACCCGCAGCGAGCGCGAGGTGATTGCGCCGGTGCCGCTCGAAGCGGGCCTCCAGGCCTTCTTCCAACACAATCCGCAGGGCCTCGTGCAGGGCGTAATTCATGTTGATGGGGGCCGTGTGGTGATACGCCCGCTCTTCGCCCCAGTAACTGCGGACCATGGTCATGTCGAGGTACCAGCTCGCCACCTTCGTCTTGCGGGCTTCGATGGCCTCGACGGCCCGCGGGCTGAACGTGACGGGCGAGAGGCCGGGCGGACAGCTCAGGCACTTCTGCGTACCGCTGTAGGCCGCGTCGATCTCCCAGCCGTCGCTCTCGACCGGCAGGCCGCCCAACGAGGTAACGCAGTCGACCAGCAGCAGCGCACCGGCCTCATGCACGATCCGCGAAATTTCTTCCAGCGGCTGCCGGGCCCCGGTTGAAGTCTCGGCGTGCACGATGCCCACCACCTTGGGCCGCACGCGCTGGACGGCCTCGGCGATGTCCTCGGGCGAGAAGACCTTTCCGAAGTCGCGCTCCAGCGGCGTGACTTCCGCCCCGGCCCGGCCGGCGACGTCGGTCATCCGCTGGCCGAATACACCGTTACGGCAGACGAGCATGCGGTCGCCCGGCTCGATGAGGTTGACGACGCAGGCTTCCATGCCGGCGCTGCCGGTGCCGCTGACGGCCAGCGTCAGCTCGTTCGTGGTACAAAAGACGCTGCGAAGCATCTTCTGCATCTCATCCATGATCTTCAGAAAGTACGGATCGAGATGCCCGACAGTGGGCGCGGCCAACGCCGCCAGCACGCGCGGCGAAACATCGCTGGGCCCGGGCCCCATAAGGACGCGACGCGGCGGAGCGAGGGCGGCGGGGAGTGGATTCATGTGGAGATGTTCTCGTCGGCGAAGTACTTCCAGTAAATGTCTCGGCGACGCGCCCAAAAGTGCGACGCGAGCGCGTCGTGGAGTTGCTGTAGGGATTCGAAAGTCGCGACCTTTCCGAGATGAATCGGCATTCGGCGCAAGCGCTCGAAGTCAGCGTTGTTTTGCACAATTATGCAAGGCACAGGGCGACCGAGGATGCTGCACGCATACGCGCGGTGGTTCCCTTCAGCTATGAAGCGAGCGTTGCGAAACACGTAAATGATGACGGGATCGAGCTCGCGGCCGGTGGACATCGCAGCGCACAGTTGGGCCACGTGCTCTTCATTCACGGGATCCGTGCCAATCAGGGTGGCGCACTCGTGCAGCTCGAGCGGTAATGGCGCCGAGTCGGTTCTGAGATTGGTGGCGCGATGACTCATCACTGGAGCCTCGCAGCGAGAGAGTCTCGGATGCGGTTCATGACGTCTCCGCCATCAACTCGGTCAATGTGACGTTGCATTCCCGTGCCAGCTTCGCGAGCAGTTCGACGCGGCGGGCGTCGAACTCTTCGATTCGATCCGTCAGCTCGAGAAGCTCGTGCTGCTCCTCGGTCGAGAGACTCTCGGCCTTTCGCTTCGCGACTAAATCGTGGAAGCGTCGACGGATCTCCTCAATGTCAGGAGAGAGGTGCATCGATCTCCTCGCTGCGCCAGGCGGCATAGGCCAATGCCTCGCGGATATCCTCGTCTTCAAGGTATGGGTAGGCCCGCAGGATTTCCCGAAAGCCATGGCCGCTGGCGACCAGTCCCACGATCGTGCCCACAGTGACGCGCATGCTGCGAATGCACGGCTTGCCGCCCATTACATGGGGATCAAACGTGATTCGGCTGAGTTGCTTCATCGGTTTGGGACGCGCGTCCCGCTGGGACGCGGCTAAACGTGGACTCGGGTCGCATCGGACTGAGACGCTACGAACGGGGCCGCGGTGCGGGTGTGGTCGTGGCCGCGGTAGACGCCGAAGTCATTGAACCAGCGGTTCTTCGCGAGGCGGTACCACCAGTTCTTCTCCGGGATTTCGCTGCCGGGATTGTACTGGGAGGGGCGGATCGTCATGGCGTCCAGTTCCGCCAGGGCTGTGTGGCGGGCGGTCGCGTCCGGCGCCTCGTGCCGCTCGATGAGCTGCTTCAACAGGTCCGGCCGCTCCAGCACGATGCAGCCGCGGGTCGTCTCCTGCGAGAGGCGGCGGAAGTCGCCCAAGAACGGCGAATTGAACTTCTCCACGAGCGTTTTGGAACGGTCGTGGATGTTGTCGGTGGCGAACTGCACGATGGGGCAGGGTTCGATGCCGCCCCAGGGGTTGATGTGGTGGGTGATGCCGGTTGCCGCCGGGCACAGCGCCTGGCCACGGCCGTCGAAGTAGGCGTCGATGATGATGATCGGCTTTTTCGCCCGCATCTCGACGACGAACTTCCGCGCCCGGAGCTGCTGCTCGGGGGTGAGGCACAACTGCGGATTGGCTTCGGGACCCATGGGGCGGTAGACGTGGAACCAGGTATACATCACGCCCATCTCGATCAGCCGGTCGAGCCATGCTTCGGTCAACAGGTCGTCGATATTCGTCTGGCACAGGCTCGTGCAGACGCCCGTCAGCACGCGGTTGGCCAGGCAGTTGTGCACGCCCTGCATGGTCTTGCTCAACACGCCCGTGCGGCCGCGTCGCTCGTCGCTGACCATGTCGGTGCCCTCGACGCTGATCAGCGGCGTCGCATTGCCCAGCCGCCGCAGCCGTTTCGCAACATCGTCCGTGATGAAGTGGCCGTTGGTGAAAATCTGGAAGTAGCAGTCGCGGTTGGCCTCGACGATATCGAGAAGCTGTGGGTGCATGAACGGCTCGCCGCCGACGATGCCGAAGAACACGTTGCCCATGGCCTTCGCTTCGGCGATGAGTTGGTTCATGGCTTCCAGGTCGATCGTCTGCTGCTTCGCGGCAACATCGACCCAGCAGCCCTGGCAGCGAAGGTTGCAACTGTTGATGACCGAGACGTACAGGAACGGCGGAAAGTACTCGCCGCGGGCGAGCCGCTTCTTGTGCAGCCGAACGGAGCGCGTACCCTTGACGCCCATCGTCCAGAACAGCTTCCAGAGATGCCGCTTGTCGGTCTCGAAGAGGAGACGCCGGGCCATTTTGGCGAGAAAGAACATGCGCGGCCGGCCTGAGTGCGTAGAGCCAGGAAGTACAGAGAAGCGATACGGCTTCTCAGCCATCGTAACGCTTCCGGTCTGGACGCGAAACTGGCCGAAGATCGGCGATGCCGGAACCCTCTTGAGTCGCATCGGCACGAGCGATAGCATCGGGTGCGCAGCCTCACGAGCACTCGCATCTCTGCGCAGCGGCACCGATGGCCGAACTCGATGACCTTCCCGTGGAGCTTGCTCAGCTCCCCATGGTGGACGGGGTAATGTCGGAAGACGATTACCTCAGTCTGGGGCATTCCCGAGTATTGGATCGTCGATCCTCGCGATGAAACGGTGACGGTGCTGACCCTCGACGACGGCGCCAGCGAGTACCGTGTAGCCGGCACTTATCGACGCGGCGACGAGGCTGCTTCACTGCTGCTCGAGGGCTTCCGGGCGAGCGTCGCCGAAGTGTTTTCGCAGCAGTGAGTCGGCCGCCGTCGGCTCACGAGGCGGCGCGTACCACCAGCGCCGTGAGATACGATGCGTACGCTGCCAGCAGCAGGCCGCCGAAGACGACGTTCAAGCGGTCCTTCGAGCAGAACACGCCCACGCGAAACAGCACCAGGATGCCCAGCATGAACGGGAACAGCCATTCGTAGAACTCGGACGAGACTTCGAGTCCCTCCCGCGTGGCTGCGGCGGCAGCCCCGGTCACGAACAGCGCGTTGAGAATGTCGGCTCCAACGACGTTGCCCACGGCGAGATCGCCGTGTCCTCGACGTGCGGCCGTGACGCCCGTCACGAACTCGGGCAGCGAGGTGCCGGCGGCCACGATCGTGGCGGCGATGATCTCCTCGGGCATGCCGATTCTGGCGGCCGCCAGCTTGACGGCCTCGATCAACACGCTGGAGGCCACAACCACCACGACGACGGCCACCGCCAGCTTCCCCAGCACGATCGCCAGCGGCGCCCGCACGTCAGCTTCCAGCTCTTCGAGATGCGTCTGTTCGCCGCTTTTTCTCGCCCAGCGGACCGACTGCCAGAGATAAAGCGCCAACAGTGCGAGGAACACAAAGCCCCACCACTGTTCGATCCGCCCCTTGCCGCCTTGAAACGGCGACAGGGGACTCGCCAGCGGCCAACTGGCCGCGATCAGCAGGAGCGCCGCGCCAAACTGCACCCAGCCCTGGCGATTGACGATGTGCCGCGGCAGCGGCAGCGGCCCGACGAGGCAGGCGACGCCGAGCACAAGGCCGGTGTCGCAGATGATGGAACCCACGGCGTTGCCGAGCGCCATTCCCGGGTCGCCGCGCATCGCCGCCATCACGGAGACGGCCGCTTCGGGCGTGGTGGTCCCGAGGCTGACGACGGTCGCCCCGATGACGACTTTCGGGATGCCGGAGCGTTCGGAGAGCGCTACCGCCTCCTGCACGAGCCAGTCGGCCCCCCAGCCCAGGGCGACGATGCTCACCACGATGACGATCGCCAGCCCCCCCAGGTCGAACCCGCTGAGCAGCGCTTTCAAGGCTTCTTCCATCGCAGCACGCGGTCCGCCGAGAGAGCTTCCGGCTTTCAACGGCGACATGGTAGCGGCGGGCACCGGACTGGGACAGGCTGCGACAGCGCCGTGCAACCGGCCGGCACTGCCTGTAAGATCGGATGCGTCTACTCACAGAATGGGAGAATCTGCATGCGCAGGCTGATCGGCTCGGCAGTGACGCTCGCCGTCGTGTTGTCGCTGGCCGTCGTGGGGGCGCGGTTCCAGGAAGACGGCGACCTCGCCCGGGGCGTCGTATTTCACGATGCGAACGGCAACCGGGCATTCGACGAGGGCGAGAAGCCGCTGCCGGACGTTCGCGTCTCCAACGGCCGCGAGGTCGTGCACACCGACGCGGAGGGCCGCTACGAACTGCCGGTGGACGACGATGCGATCGTGTTCGTTATCAAACCGCGCGGCTGGCGCACGCCGCTCAGCGACACGCAGCTCCCGCAGTTCTATTACGTGCACAAACCGCACGGCTCGCCGCAACTGAAATACGGCGGCGTCGAACCGACGGGGCCGCTGCCGGAGTCGATCGACTTTCCCCTCACGCCGCAGGAGGAGCCGGACCAGTTTCGGGCGATCCTGTTCGGCGATCCGCAGCCGCGCGATGCGAAGGAAGTCGAGTACATCGAGCGCGACGTGCTGCACGAACTGATTGGCACGGACGCGGCATTCGGCGTGACGCTGGGCGACATCGTGTTCGATGACCTGTCGCTGTTCGAGCCGCTCGCGCAGTCGAGCGCCGTCCTGGGCATTCCCTGGTACAACGTGATCGGCAACCACGACATCAACTACGACGCACCGCACGACGGCCTGAGCGACGAGACTTTCGAGCGCGTGTTTGGGCCGCCGTACTACTCGTTCGATTACGGCCCGGTGCACTTCATCGTGCTGGACGACATCCAGTGGTTCATCCCGGCGCCCGGCCAGAAGGGCCGCTACGTGGGCGGGCTGGGCGAAGAGCAGATGGCGTTTATCAAAAATGACCTCGCGCAGATCCCCGAGGACCAGATGGTCGTCTTGATGATGCACATCCCGCTGGTCAATGTGCACGACCGGCAGGAGTTGTACCGGCTGATCGAGCAGCGGCCGTTCTGCCTGTCGATCTCCGGGCACACGCACCACCACGAGCACCGCTTCATCACGCGGGACGACGGCTGGCAGGGGCCGGAGCCGCACCACCACATTATCAACGTCACTGTCAGCGGAAGCTGGTGGCAGGGTGCGCCGGACGAGCGCGGCATTCCGCACGCGACCATGGCCGACGGCGCTCCCAACGGCTACTCGATCATCACGTTCGACGGGCACAAGTATGCACTCGATTACAAAGCCGCCGGCCGCTCCGCGGATTACCAGATCGCCATCGACGCTCCCGAAACCATCGAAGCCGGGGCGGAGGGCGAGGCGTGGGTGTACGCCAACGTGTTCAACGGCTCCGAGCGCTCGAAGGTCGAGCTGCGCTCCGGGGCCGACGGAGAGTGGCTCGCGATGGAGCGGTCGGTCGAGGAAGACCGGGTGTTTCGCCGGTTGTTTCAGTTTGAGGAGGCCCTCGGAGAAACGCCGTGGCGCAAACTGCCGGAGCCGAAGGAATCGACGCACCTGTGGAAGGCGCGTCTGCCCGCGGATCTGCCGCCGGGCGTGCACACGCTGACGGTGCGCACGACCGACATGCACGGCCGCACGTACGAAGCCCGGCGGCTCATCCGCGTGAGCGGATCGGTCCGGTAGAGTCGCAGCCTGGCGCCTGCTGCCCGAGTTCGGCGAGACGCTCCATCATCGCGGCGGCCACTTCGTGCAGCACCGCCGGCGTCGCCTTCTGACCAGCCCACGGCGAGAGGTCGAGCGGGTCGCCGTAGGCCAGCCGCACGCGCGCCGGGCGGAAAAACGGCACGACGAGGTTCCGGCTCTGCGGCGCGCCGTGGATGAAGACGGGATACACCGGCACGCCCGAGTTGAGCGCCAGCCAGGCGGCGCCGGGACTGGGTGGCAGCAGACCTTCGCCGAAGTTGATTCGGGCCTCAGGAAAGATACCGACGAGCGCTCCCGCCTTCAGGCGCCGCAGCGCCTGGCGGACGGCAGCCATATCGCGGCCTTTGCGTTCCACGGGAATCGATTGAATCCGCACCAGCACGGGATGCAGCAGCGGATGGCGGTAGTGTTCGGCGGCCATCATGAAGCTGACGGGGCGAATGTCTGTCGAGGCCAGGCCCTCCCCGGCGTCCCGAGCCAGCAACAGCGGGTCGACGGGGCTGCGATGGTTGGCGACGATCAGCCCGGCGCTCCTGCCGGCGTAGGGACAGCGGCGATTTGTCCGGGCGCCGAACATCAGCCCGGTGTATAGCCGGATGAAGCCATACAGGAACCATACGAATACGCCGGCGCGGCAGCGGCGGGCGCGCCACCACAGCACACCGAAGGCGACGGCGGCATAGGCCGCGAGCGCGCCGATCGCGGACGCTTCAGCCCTCATGCCTTGCTGTCGGACAAGTCGATGCCCATGTCGCGAAACAGAAACTGCATGTCGTCCCACACGTCCTTCTTCGCTGCGGGGTTCCGCAACAGGTACGAAGGATGGTAGGTGCACAGCACCCTGGCGCGGCCGTGCTGGAAGAAGCGCCCCCGCAGCCGGCCGATGGGCGCCTTGGTCTCCAGCAGGTTCCTCGCGGCGACCGCGCCCCAGCAAACGATGTAGTCGGGGTCGACGACGGCAATCTGGCCGTCGAGAAACTCGCGGCAGTGCGCCGCTTCTTCATCGCTGGGCGTGCGGTTGCCGGGGGGCCGGCACTTGAGAACGTTGCAGATGTAAACGTCCTCGCGCCGCATGCGGCAGGCGGCGATGATGCGGTCCAGAAGTTGCCCGGCCTTGCCGACAAACGGCTCGCCCTGCCGGTCCTCGTCCGCGCCCGGCGCCTCGCCGATGAACAGCATCCGCGCTTCGGGGTTGCCGACGCCGAACACCGTCTGCGTGCGAGTGGAAGCCAGTTCCCCGCACCGCTGGCACGCGGCGACGCAGCCTGCCAGTTCGCGCAGCCGCTCGACGCGCTCGGCCCGCGCCGTGGTGCTGCGATCCGGCACCTTCGCCGCCGGCTGTCTCTTCGGCGGCGTCGACTCGGGGAACAATCCGGCATCGCGGGCCGCGTCGGCCGCCGCAGCCTTCCCAACCGGGACGGCTGTCGCGGGCGCAACGCTCTTGAGTGTTTGATCCGGTCCTGCCGGCGACGCAGGCTGGCGCCCGTTCGACTGGTCGCTGATTTCCGCAGGCTCGGGATCTTCCGCCGCGCGCGCTCCGCCGCTCGACGAGCCGCGCGGCAGCGAGCGCACGCCGGCCCGGCGCAAGCCTTCCAACCACTGAACCATCGCCCGCCGGGAATTGAGATTCGTCATTCGGACTTCGTCATTCTTTCGTCATTCGGACTTCGTCATTCGTCATTCTGTCTACTGCAGCTTCGGCGCTTCCGCATTCGCGCCAGTCTTCTCGGCGGCCCACCACAACTTCCAGGTGCGCTCGTCGAAGCCGAAACTCTTGCCGCTGATCCGCCGCAGCGCCGAGAGCACCTCGTCATTCTTGTGGTCGTACTTCACCACGGCCAGCTTGGTCGGCTGAAGCTGGTTCGACGGCTGGTTGACGATCACGCCGTGCGGAAGCTGACCGGTCCGCAACAGGATCTCGATATCCGGGGGCAGTGGCGTGCCGCTTCCCGAGCCGAACGAACCGTTCGAGCCGAAGCTCAATCCCGGATCGCGCACGCGCACTTTGTAACGGTGCGTCGTCACGAGTGCGTCGATGAGATAAGGGACGGCGTCCTCGCCGCCCACGCGCTCCAGTCCCATGCCGGCGCGGCGAACCATCACATTATCGCTGCTGCGCAGCTCCCGCACGAATACGGGTGTCGCCGCGGCATGTTGTGCGGGGCCGATCCCGTTAATCGCGGCGTACCGCAGCTCGTAGTCGGCGTCGTACAGCGCCTGTCCCGCGAGAGCCGCGGCGGGCTTCGGTCCGGGAAGATTCGAGAGGATCTCGATGTACAGCGCGCGCATCTGCGCGTTCTGATCGTCGCGGAAGAACTTCACCAGGGCCGCGACCGCGTCAGCATCATCGATCTTCCGCAGTTCTTCCAACGCCTCGCGGGCGCGGCCGGCGTGACGACCCGTGAGCCAGCCGTGCCACAGGCGGACCTTGCGGAACCACTCGAGCTCCGCCTCGCGTTCGGCCTCGGTCTTCTGGAGCAGTTCCAGTTCCTGTGGCGTGATCCAGTCGCCCTCGTGTTTGACGTAGCCGCGGGAGGCCATCTCCTCGTCGCGGGTCAGCCACTGGCCATCCCGGAGCGAATGCCCCAGACCGCGATGCGCCGCCTCGTGCTCGGGATCGAGTTCGACGATCCGCTCCAGCACTTCCAGCCGCTGGGAGCGCAGCCCGCGCTCGCGGCACCACTCGGCGAGTTCCCAGTGCGCCTCGACGGTGTCTTCCGTCTGCCGCCGGCGCAACTCGTAGTCTTCGATGGCGAGTGACCGGCGGGTGATGAACTCGACATCTTCGCGTTCGAGCACGATCCTCGCGCCGGCCAGCGTGCTGATCGTGATGCGTGAATCGCGGGAGTTGCCGGAATCGACCTGCCCGCGGACCTCGCCCCCGCCGACCAGCCGCACAACATCCGCGGCCGCCGGCGATGCAAAGCCCGCGGCCAGCACAACGATAGCCATCATCGGCAGACCGGCCAGTTTCACGACGGCACCTCCGCCTCGGCCCGCAATCGTTCGTTGACCCGTTCCGCGACAATTGCGTTTTAGCCGCGACTCGGGAGAGGAGCGCGGACGCAGGACGTCGACGGCACGCCAAGGATGCGACCTGATTGTACCGCCGGAAGCGTTCAAATGAAGGGAACGGGGCGTCGACTTCGGCGGCCGCCGCACGACCGGTCCGGTCGCGGGCGCTTCATCGTCGGGCCAAACCCGGAGCAGGTGCGAGGAAACGACGTGAGAGTCGGATCGGGGACTCACCGGCCGCAAGACTTATCAAAACCCCGGCGGGGATTGCGGTACGGAGTTTGCCCAGCAGTGCTTGTCGTTACCGGCCCGATGGGCCTTATCGGATCCGCCCGCATGGCTCACCAGCCGCCCATGGCTCCGGCCCTGCACCTTGCGCCCTCTCCCGTTGCCGCGACGCGCACGGCCCTGGTCGTGATGAATCCCGTCGCCGGCCTCGGGCGCTCGTCCGAAGTGCGCGAACTGCTTCGCGAGAATCTCACGGCGGCCGGCTTCGCACCGGCCATTTACGAAACGAATGGTCGCGACAATCCGAGCCGCGTGGTGCGCAACGCTGTCGATGCGGGCTGTGCCCTGGTGGTCGCAGTGGGCGGCGACGGCACGGTTTCGCAGGCCGCATCGGGCATCGTCGGCAGCACGGTGCCGCTGCTGATTATCCCGGCGGGGACGGCGAATCTCTTCGCCCGCGAAATGGGTGTTCCCCTTGAGGTCGAGGCCGCGTGCCGCATTCTCTGGGAGGACCATCGACTGGTCGACGTCGATGTCATGCGCGTGGGCGGAAGAGTCTGCCTGTGCAAGGTGAGCCTGGGCGTGTATTCGCTGGTGGCGGACAAGGCCGGCCGGCCGGCCAAGCGGCGCTTCGGGCGTCTGGCGTACGCCTGGTGGCTGCTTCGCGAGGCGCTCCAGAAGCGGTCGTGGACGTTCGACATTACCGTGGACGGCCGTCACGAGCGCCTGCGGGCCTCGATGGTGTGGGCGGTCAACGCGGGTGAAGTCGGCTTCGGCAGCCTGCGGTGGGGAGAAGGCATCGATCCGACGGACGGCGTGGTCGACTTAATTGTCATTCGCACGGCCACGCCCACCGGCTATCTGTCCCTCTTATGGAGGGCACTGTTGCGCCGGACCGACGACTCGCCCGAAGTCGTGCGGCGATCCATCCGGAAGCAGGCCAGCATCTCCACGCGCACGAAGCTGCCCGTGCGCGGAGACGGCGAAGTGATCGGACGCACGCGCGTCGAGATCGACGTCGTGCCGCGCGCGGTCCGCGTGCTGGTTCCGGGGCAGCCCAACGATTGAGACTCCGTCACGCGGCCAGCGTGGGCGGCGTCTTGCCGGTGAGGCGGTAGACGTAGGCCATGATCTCCACGAAGGCCTCGTACATATCGACGGGAATCGCCCGGCCCACGGCCACCTGCCGGTAGAGCGCGCGGGCCAGTTCGCGGCGCTCGATAATGGGAATGCCGTGCTCGACCGCGACGCGGCGGATGCGCTCGGCGATTTCGCCCATGCCCTTGGCGAGCACGACGGGGGCGTGCGACTTCTCCGGGTCGTACTTGAGCGCGACCGCGATGTGCGTGGGGTTGGTGATGACGACGTCGGCCTCGGGCACGCGGCGGAGTTCGCGGGCCTGTGCCAGCTTGCGGTGCGCCTCGCGCCGCCGCTGCCGGATGTGCGGGTCGCCTTCCATCTGCTTCATCTCTTCGCGGATTTCCTGCTTCGTCATCCGCAGGTCCTGCTCGTGCTTCCAGCGCTGAAAGGCGAAGTCGGCAAGCGCCAGCACGAACAGCGCCCCCGCGAGTTGAAATGCCAGCGTCGCCGACGCGGAATGGATGCGGTCGTACACCCCCGCCGCGGCCGCGCGTTCGCGAAATCCAGACGCGCCCACTCCCTCGAACCATTCCACGCCGACCAGCCCCACGAGGTCCGGCAGGACCGCCCACAGGCACCAGCCGGCGATCGCGACGACCACGAGCAGTTTCCCGAGGCTGACCGCCAGCTTCATCAGCGCCCGGACGGAAAGGATCCGTCGCAGCCCCGCAAATGGATTCAGCCGCTCCAGCTTCGGTTCCAGCGCTTCCGGTGCCAGCAGGAAGCCGACCTGCCCCAGGTTGAGGAACAGCGCCGCGCCGGCGGTCACCAGGAACACGGGCAGCACAACACCCGCCGCCGCCCCTGCCAGGCTGCGGAAATGTGCCACGACCGCCCCGGCATCCTCGTTGACCAGCAGCGGTTCGGACAGGTAGGCGGCCAGCACGTTGCCCAGCGAACGCGTGGCCGACGGCGTGATCAGCCAGATGACGAACGCCGCCGCGAGCATCAGTCCGGCCGCCGTCAGGTCGGTGCTGCGCGCGACGTTGCCCTTCCGCCGCGCGTCGTCGCGCCGGCGGTCGGTGGGCTGTTCCGTGCGATCGCCGAATTCTTCGGGCATTCAGGAAGGGTTGAGGGTTGAGGGTTGAGGGTTGAGGGTTGAGGGTTGAGGGTTGAGGGTT
>JAHWKJ010000678.1 GCA_019347905.1 Planctomycetota bacterium | reverse complement strand
ATCCCGGGATCAACGCTCGTTTGACAGCTTCCCCGGGCTTTTCGCAGCCTTCCACGCCCTTCATCGCCTTCTGGCGCCGAGACATCCCCCGCATGCCCTTAGGAGCTTGACCACTATGATTCCAGCCTCCAAATCGCCCAACCGGACCGAAGGGCCGGCAGAATACGAGTCAGGCGGGAATCGAAAAAAGCTCTCATTCGAGTCCAACCCCGGCCCGCTTGCGCGAGATCCAGGAATGGACCACCGAAACCCAAGAGCAGACGTCTGACACTTCGGCCGGCGACGCACTCCGGAAGCCGCCAGCGAGATCTTCACCTCGCCCGCGACATCCGGACGCCGCCGATCGACGTCGAGATCAGATGCCACTCACGCTGCTGTCGAATTGCCAAAGAGCAGGGGCACCGGGCGAAAGAGAGGCCCGACGCCTTCCGACCCGACGGGCCGGAGCCGCTTCACCGAGTTTCGATCACCGGGTAAAGGGGCTCCAACTCGTCCGCTGCAACCAACTTACGAAGTCCGCCCTCGCGAAGGTTCCTCGCGGCGGAAGGTTATCGTAGATTGCCCTCAGAAAACCGTCAAGTATCCCGCAGCAGTTTTTGAAAAAAATCCCGCGGCAGCCGAAACCGGGCAAAAAGTGGAGACGACCGGGATCGAACCGGCAACCTCCGGCTTGCAAAGCCGGCGCTCTCCCAGTTGAGCTACGTCCCCTCCGACTTTCGGGCCAGAGGCCCAGGGGAATTGTTGCCAGCGGGCGGTCCCTTGTCCAGCGCGCACGTCACTTCGCGCTCACGAGCCGATAGATATCGATTCCGGCCTCATCCGAGAACACGAGTTCCAGCGAGTGCGGCCGGGGACGACCCCCTCCGAAATTCGCCACCTCCATCGTCGCGCGGTCGACCACCACAAATTCGACCCCGACTTCCGCCAGCCTCCGCAGCCCCTCGTCGACGGCACGCGGTCCATTCATGGCCTCGCGGATCTCGAAGTACTTCTTGGGGAAAAAGCCCGAATAGCCATTGACCAGCGGCACTTCGTGAAAGGTGCCGAAGTACATCCAGCGGACGGTCACCTCGAAGTTTCCTACCGCATTGCCATCGGCAAACGGCAGACACGCGATGGCACGTCCGGGTGGTGTTTGCTCGCGCACAAAGCGAATCCACTCCCGATGCGGCGCCACGTCGGGAATGCGCGCCAGCTTCGTCGTCTGCGGGATCGTCTCGAAGATGGCGGCCAGCGCCAGTGCCAGAAGGATGCTTCCCGAAACCCAGCGCCAGCGGCCGCCGACGAACCGCCGGTTGAGCACGCAGAACGCATACAGCCCCTGCGCCGCCAGCAGCACGGTTCCCATCTGGGCGAAGAAGGCGAAACGGAACACGTTGCGGACCTGCGAGAAGCCGGGGACAAGCTGCGTCAGCGTCCACCAAGGCTGCCAGTCGCGGATGCGGAGATTCGGTCCCAGCGACAACAGAAACGCCAGCACGACCGTCACCAGCAGAAAGCCGGTCCACCATCGCCAGCGTCTCCGCGCGAGGCCGAAGACGACGCCGGCGCCCGCCAGGCCGATGACAAACCATCCGGGGGATAACGGCCACGCCGGCCGTGCGGCGCTCTCGCCGAAATCGATCAGCCGCTTTCCCGGCCGTTCGGTGTAATCGCCGGGGAGCGCCGCGAGCCGCGCCACGGTCTCCGGCGGCCGTTTGAATCCGTGTGTTGCGGCGGCCTTCTGCAGGCGAAGCGCGACGGGCAGCACGATCGCCGCGGACACTGCGGCCGCGGCCATCCATGCGAGCCACATCCGTGGGCGCAGCAGCTTCTCGCGCAGCGTCCAGACCGCTAGTGCAAGCAGCACGGCCAGGAACAGGGCCTGGTGGCCGCACGTGAGAAATGCGACGCCGAACGCCGCGCCCAGCTCCATCCCGCGCAGCACGCTTGCCCGCCGCGCGAGCTTGACGACGGCCGTCCAGCACCACAGGATGCCCCACAGCGGCACGAGCTGCAAGACGTCGAGTTGCCAGTGCACGATCGGCAACAGCAGCATCGCCGCCCCGCCGGCCAGAGCGACCCAGCGTCTCATTCCAAGCAGGTGCAGCAGCCGCTGTGCGAAGATGCCGTTGAGCACCAGCGACAGCCATAGATAGAGGTTGTAGGCGAGGGCCCGCGATTCGGTAATCCAGACGACGGGCGCCACCAGCAGCGTCGTCGGCTGTGGCTCCGAAAACGCGAACGTGTCTTCGACGGGATGGAAGATCGGTGCATCCCAGTAGCCGTCGAAGGCGTGCGGCAAGCGATCCGCGTTCCACCAGATGGTCCACAGATTCAGCAGCGGCACCGTGGTGGTGTCGATGCTGCCCAGCGGCAGTGCGGTGCCCAGCGGCAGTGCGGTCGTGGGCTGGCGAGCCAGCGGCCAAGTCGCCCACAACGCCAGCGCGACATAGAGTGCAAGTGCCGCCAGACGGCGAACGAGGCGGGATCTGATCGCTGTGCGGACGGCGGCGCGCATGAAAGAGCGTCGCATAGAAAGCCCACGGGTTGCAACCCGTGGGCTTCGGAGGACCGAATGGATCAGGAACCGCTAATGGGCACGGCGGCCGTTTGCCGTTGCCGCCGGCGGGCGGCCAGGCCCGCCACGACCATCGCCACGCACAGGGCGCTGCATGTTGCGGCGAACCAGTCGCCCCATGCGACGTACAGGGTGCGGCGGCCGTCGAGCGGCACGTCAGCCACCAGCACCGCGCTCAACTGTTTGTGCCAGCGACCGGTCTGTGGGTCGCGCATCGAAGTACGGCCCGCGCGTTCGCCATCGATAAACACGTCCGGCTCACGAATGACTCCGTCGCCGTCGATGATGGCGGAGATGCCCGTGTTCACGGCCCGCAGCATCGGCGTGCGGCATTCGACGGCGCGAAAGGCCGAGATGACGAGATGCTGATCCAGCTCGGCGGCTCCGTGGAACCAGCCGTCGTTCGTCAGGTTCACCAGGCAATCTACAGGCCGGCCCTTGTCGGCCGCGGACTTCAC
>JAHWKJ010000129.1 GCA_019347905.1 Planctomycetota bacterium | reverse complement strand
CCTGGGGCCGCTCGATGCGTGGCTGGTGCGGCTGCGCCAGCCCGCGGAGATGGGCACGTTCGCGTCGTTCGGCGGCTACTTCGCCAACCTGATCGGCATGGTCGTGCTGATGACGAAGGCCTCGATCCTCGTCTGCGTGCAGATCTGGGTCCGCTGGACGCTGCCGCGGCTGCGGATCGACCAGGTGATGATGACCTGCCTGAAGTACCTGGTGCCGATCAGTTGCTTCCTGTTCCTTGGGGCTGTGCTGTGGCCGCTGGCAATGGCGGCGATGACCGCTCCGGGTGAAGCGGGTGGCACTGGTGGCTCGCCTACCAGTGCGGCGGGTGGCACTGGTGGCTCGCCCACCAGTGCGGATGTGAGAGAACTTTCCCCAACGGATAATCCCCCCGCACCCGGCACTGGTGGGCAAGCCACCAGTGGCACCCAACAGACTAATGGCACACCCGCTTCGCGCGAGGCGGACAACGGGCCGGTCGAGGCACCGACTCCATCCGCCGCGAGTGATGACGCAGGGACGACTCCCGGAGGCGCCCCATGACGGCGCACGACGTCATCTTCTGGATTCTCGCATTAGGGGCCGGTGCGGGGGCGATCGCCGTCGTGCTTACGCAGAACGTCGTGCGGATGGCGTTCTGGCTGGTCGTCTCGCTGGGTTCGACCGCCGGTCTGTTCTTCCTGTTGCACGCGGATTTCGTGGCGGCCACGCAACTTTTGATCTACGTCGGCGGCACCGTGGTGCTGCTCATCTTCGGCGTGATGCTCACCGCCAGGGGCCCCTATGTGAGAATCCGCTCCTCGACGGCTGAATTGTTCGTCTCCGGCGGCCTCGGCCTCCTGGTGTTCTTCATGTTTTATGCGGCCATCACCGGCGTCGACTGGAACCGCTCGACGCTCGCCGTGGCCGATCTGGCGGCCATCCCCCGCGACCGCTTCGAAGAGCGGCTGGATGATGCCACCGCGGCCGAGCGCGAATTGCTGCTGGGTCACGCCGAACACGAGCCTGCGGCCGACGCAGCCGAACCCCACGGCGACGAAGGGCGCGAATCCACGGCCGGACATCATGACGAGGCAGCGGGGCCGTTCTATGTGCTCGATGAAGACGCGAACGTCTACCGCCTGGCACCAGCTCAGCGGCTGACGACCGTCCAGCGCGATTACCTCGCGGGGTTCTGGAAGGCGGACGACCGCATGAACCGCCCGCCGGGCATCGACAAGCGCGAAGGCGGCACGGCCAGGCCGATCGGCTTCAGCTTCCTCGGCGCCCGCCCCGACCGCGACCTCGGCCGCGCAAGCGCAGACGCGAAGCTGAGCACGGGCTACCTGCTCCCGTTCGAAATTGTTTCGGTGCACCTGCTCGTTGTCCTGATCGGTGCGGCATACCTGGCGCGGGCCAAGCGCAGGAAGCCCGCTGACGAGACTTGATTCCGATTAGTGAAGATTAGTGCTCATTAGTGTTCCCTCCTCGGCCTCGGCCTTCAAATGTCCGGCTCATATTTGAGGGGAACGCTAATCTCCACTAATGGACACTAATCAGACAAGCCATCCTCGTGGTCGTTGAAAAACTTAGTGCAGCGTCAGGGAAAGTCATGCAGATCGGTTTGAGTGAATACCTCATCGTCGGTGCCGTGCTCTTTGTGGCGGGTGTGGTCTGCATGGCCACAAAGCGGAACGGCATCGGCGTACTAATGGGCGTCGAGCTGGTGCTGAATGGGGCCAACGTCAATTTCGTGGCCTTCGCCCGCTATACGCCCTTGGGCCTCGACGGACAGATTATTTCCCTGTTCGTGATCGTGCTGGCCGCCGCCGAAGCCGCGGTGGCTCTCGCAATTGCACTCAACTTCTATAACAACCACATGACGATCGACGTCGACCGCGGCGACCAGTTGAAGGGCTGATGTTGATGCTCGACTGGATCTGGATCCTGCTCACCGCCGCCTGGCTGCTGCCGCTTCTCGGCTTTGCCGTCGAAGTCTTCGGCGGCTATTGGCAGCAGAGCCGCCGCGACCGCACGCCGGCGCTCATCGCCGTGGCGTGCATCGGCGCGGGATTCGTGCTGAGTGTCGCGGCGTTCATTATCTGGGGAAGCGAAACGCACTGGGGCGTCTTTGCCGCCGAACCGGAGCACGGCGATGTTCCGGCTCAGCAAGCCGTTGAGGACACGACTCGCGAAGCCGCAGCCGAGGATGCCTCGGAATTGCAACCCGCGGATGCCGGGCAGCAGCACTCCTACCGCAAAGCGATTTCCGGCACCATCTACACACTGGCGCGCTTCGGCGACCTGAAGCTGTCGATCGACTATTACGTCGACAGCCTCACGCTCGTGATGTTCATGATGGTGACGCTGATCGCCACGTGCATTCACATCTTTGCGCTGGGGTATATGAGCGACGAGCTCACCGATGAGTACGTCGATCACCAGGCCCACACGGCCGGCGGCGACCACGTCCACCGGCCGGGACGGTATTACCTGTTCTTCTCGTACATGTCGCTGTTCTGCTTCAGCATGCTGGGGCTGGTACTCGCGGGCAACATCTTCCAGGTGTTCATCTTTTGGGAACTGGTGGGCATCTGCTCGTATCTCTTGATTGGCTTCTACGTCGAGCGCCACTCCGCCTCGACCGCGGCCAATAAAGCCTTCATCATGAATCGCGTTGGGGACTTCGGGTTCCTGATCGGGCTGATGGTGATCTGGACATATTTCGGCACGTTCAGCCTGGGTCCCGAAACGATTGGCGATGAAACGCGGCCCGGCATTTTCGCCATGGTCCGCAATGCTGAAGGCGGCCTCGATATCCGCAATGAAAGCGGCTCACCCGTCGTGCACTTGAACGGCAGCGTTGCGGAAGCTGACGATGCCGGTGCGGCCGACGGCGAAGCGGCTGTGACTGCGGAACGGACGATTCCCTACTGGTTGCTGGTCGTTGCGGGGCTGGGCGTGTTCGCGGGCTGCATCGGCAAAAGCGCGCAGTTCCCGCTGCAGACATGGCTGCCTGACGCTATGGAAGGACCGACGCCGGTCTCGGCGCTCGTGCACTCGGCCACGATGGTCGCTGCGGGCGTCTACCTCGCCGGCAGGTTCTATCCCGTCTTCACGCCCGATGTCTTGCTGGTGATGTCCTATGTGGGTTGCATCACACTGTTTCTGGCGGCGACGATCGCCGTTGTGGCGACGGATATCAAGCGTGTGCTGGCGTATTCCACGATCAGCCAGTTGGGCTACATGATGCTGGGCATCGGCGTGGCCGGCTGGGCCGCCGGGCTGTTCCATCTCATCACGCATGCCTTCTTCAAATCGCTGATGTTCCTGTGCTCCGGGAGCGTGATCATCGGCTGCCATCACGAGCAGGAAATGCCCCGGATGGGCGGCCTGCGGCGGAAGATGCCCATCACGGCTTACACGATGCTGGTCGGCGTGATCGCCATCAGCGGCCTCGCCATTCCGTTTACCATTCTGGGGATGAAGCTCGCCTTCTCCGGTTATCACTCCAAAGATGCAATCGTCGCCACGGCACTGGCCTTCAATTACAAGAACCCGGTGCATTTCCTGTTGTTTCTGGTGCCGCTGGTGACGGCCGGCATTACGGCGTTTTACATGTTTAGGCTGTGGTTCTACACGTTTTGCGGCGAGCCGCGCGACCGGCACATTTACGACCACGCTCACGAGTCGCCCCGCGTGATGACGCTGCCGCTGATCGTGCTGGCGGTGTTCGCCGCCGGCGTCGCGGTGGGCGGCGAAGGGGGCCCCCTGTACCGGATGCTGCTGGCGAGCGAGCCTGCCGGCGTCGACGTGGGCAGCGAGGCGATCGATCCCACCGTGGCCTTCATTCCCGAAGACGTCGGCTACGCCCTGGTGGGACAGCCGGCGCGGGCGGAAATCCACTCCGTGCATGCTCAGGCCGGCGCGTTTGCGTTAATCGCGGCCGCGGCCGGGGCCGTGCTGGCGTTCCTGTTGTATGTCGTGCGCGTCGTCGATCCCGGGGAGATCAAGCGGCAGGTTGGCGGCCTCTACCGTTTCCTCATTGAGAAATGGCATTTCGACACCCTGTACGACGTGGCCTTCGTCCGCCCCGTACACCGTGTGGCGGCGGCTTTGGCGTGGTTTGACCGTGTGGTGATCGACGGCATCCTGCACTGGTTCGCCAACACGTCGGTGCGGATCGCCAGTTGGGATCGCAAAGTCGACGAAGGCCTGGTCGATGGGCTGGTCAATCTGGTGGGCAACGTCACCTTCCGCGTGGGCCGTTCGCTAAGGGCCGTGCAGACGGGTCAACTGCGGCAGTACATCATGTTCATTGCCTTGGGGGTATTGTCGCTGTTCGTCCTGCAGTTCATCTTCTTCCCGCGTTAGCCTTCGACGCAAAGGCGCGACGGCGCAAAGCATCGCAAAGGCGGATGGAGTGGCAGCATCTTAGGGAGCGCAACGAGTCGAAGCGTTCTGTGCTTGTCGGATGAGTGAAGATCAGTGGCCATTAGTGTTCTGATTCAGGTTTTCTCATGGCTCTGCTGCTGAGCGCGATCATCTTCGCCCCCACGATTGGGGCGATTCTGCTGTTGTTCTTCGACCGCAAGGCGATCGAGCCGATGCGCTATACGGCGCTCGCGGTGACGGTCGTCACGTTTCTGTTGTCGCTGGGCCTCCTGGTGCCGTTCGACACGGCGATGCCGGACATTCAGCCCAACGGTGAGGGCGGCATTCAGGCGGGCATCGTCGTCGAGTGGATTCCCGACTGGGAAATCTTCTACCGGCTGGGTTACGACGGCATCAGCCTGCCGCTGATCCTCTTAACCAGTTTCATCAGCCTGCTGGCGATGCTCGCGTCGTGGAACATTACGAAGCAGGTGCGGGGCTACTTGATCCTGTTCCTGTTGCTCGAAACAGGCATGCTGGGGGTGTTTCTGGCGCTGGACTTCTTCCTGTTCTACGTCTTCTGGGAAGTGATGCTGCTGCCGATGTATTTCCTCATCGGCATCTGGGGCGGCCCGCGGAAGGAGTACGCGGCGATCAAGTTCTTCCTGTACACGCTGGCGGGCAGCATCCTCATGCTGATCGCGATGCTGATGTTCTACTTCGGCAGCGCATCGTACACGCCGGGCGGCCATCCCACGTTCAACCTGTTGCAACTCGGGGAGATTGCGCGGGAAGGCGGTTTCGATCCGGGAATGCAACTGGCGGCATTCATCCTGTTGTTCATCGGCTTTGCTATCAAGATACCGACGTTTCCGTTCCACACCTGGCTGCCCGATGCGCACGTCGAAGCGCCCACGCCGATCAGCATGATCCTGGCGGGGGTCCTCCTCAAGATGGGCGGCTATGGCATCATCCGCATCGCGTTTCCGCTGTGCCCGCACGGCGCCTATGTGGCGGCGTGGGCGCTGGTGGCGATCGGCGCGTTCAGCATTATCTACGGCGCCTTCGCGGCGATGGCCCAGACGGATTTCAAGCGGCTCGTGGCGTATAGTTCGGTCAGCCACATGGGCTATGTGCTGGTGGGCATTGCCGTGTGGCAGATTCATGAACTCGGCGGCACCGATTACTGGCAGATGGGCATGATGGGGGCGATGTTCCAGATGATCGCCCACGGCATCTCGTCGGCCGGCATGTTCTTCATGGTGGGCGTGGTCTATGACCGCGTGCATCATCGCGATCTCAACCGCTTCGGCGGCCTGGCCGGGCTGATGCCGCTTTACAGCGGGCTGGCGGCGGGCATCTTCTTCGCCGGCCTGGGCCTGCCGGGCCTGTGCGGGTTCATCGGCGAAGTGTTCGTCGTGCTGAGCGCGTGGAATTACTCACCGGCGCTGGCGATCGTCGCCGCCGGCGGCGTGATTTTGACGGCCGGTTACATCCTGTGGACGCTGCAGCGGGTGTACCTGGGGGCGGAATACAAAGGGCCGCACCCCGAAGCGCTGACGCCGATGGTGGGCCGCGAAATATTTGTGGCAGGCGTGCTGCTCGTGTTCGCGATTGTGTTGGGCGTGTTCCCGTTCCTGATGTTCGACCTGATGGACGCCTCCACGGCCCAACTCGTCCAGAGTCTGGAGCAAGGCTACCAGGCCGCCGAAGCCAAAGCCGCCGACGTGGCGGCGGTGCTGAAGGAGCGATTGCTGCGTTGAAATTCTTGACGCAAAGACGCCAAGGCGCAAAGGCACGCAAAGGGAACAGAGCTTTGCGTCGAATTACAATTCCGACTGCAGACTTTGACAATCCATGTCCTTTTCTGAACTGATCCAGTCGCTCCTCGATGACACCACTCGCTCGCTGGCCCACTTCGGCCCCGAGTTGTGGCTGTGCGGGACGATCCTCGCGCTGCTGCTGATGCGGCTGTTCGGCTGGGACCGGCTGGTGCCGCCGTATATCGTCGCCACGGCCGGCACCTTGGTCGGTTTCGGGATCACGTATTTCGATTTTCTGAATCTGGAAGCGGCCGGCGAAGCGGAGCACCTGTTTACGGGGCTGTTGGTCTACGACCGCTTCACGATCTTCTTTCGGCTGTTTCTCACGCTGTTTCTGGTGTTCGTGATTGCGCTCACGGTGTTAACCGGTATCCCCGATCGTGAGGACGGACCGGATTTCTACACGCTGCTGTTAGGCTCCGTTGTCGGCATGATGCTGATGGTCAGCGCCAACCACCTGCTCATCCTGTTTCTGGGCGTGGAGATGGCCAGCGTGCCCAGTTATGCCATGGTCGGTTTTTTGAAGGGACGCCGGCTGTCGAGCGAAGCGGCTCTCAAGTTTGTCGTCTACGGAGCCGGGGCGGCGGGAGTGATGCTGTATGGCGTGAGCCTGCTCTCGGGACTCTTAGGCACGGCGAACCTGCCCGAGATGGCGGCCAGACTGAACCTGGTGGTGACGGGCGAGGCGGGCATGGCGGACGCGACCGTCCGCACGATCGTGTTGTCGCTGATGCTGGTGTTCGTGGGGCTGGCGTTCAAGCTGTCGCTGGTGCCGTTCCACTTCTGGTGCCCGGATGCCTTTCATGGGGCCTCGGCGGAGGTGGCGGGTTTCCTGTCGGTGGCGTCGAAGGCGGCGGCCTTTGCGCTCCTGGTGCGGCTGGCGATCGCTTTTCTGGGACAGGATCCCGTGGCGTGGGCCGGCGTCAATCTCTCGTTGGGGATTGCGGTGGGCGTGGTGGCCGCGGTGACGGCCACCTTCGGGAACCTGGCGGCCTACGCCCAGTCGAACATGAAGCGGTTGCTGGCGTATTCGACGATCGCCCATGCCGGCTACATGCTGATGGCGGTCGCCGCGATGATGATCATCCGCCACGGCGGCGCCATGGCAGTCTTCAGCGAGGCGGAGGCGCGCAGTGAAGCCCAGCGGGCGATCGGCGGCCTGCTGTTCTACCTGTGGGTCTACCTGTTTATGAACCTGGGCGCCTTCGCCATCGTGGCGATGATTCGCAACCGCATCTTCAGCGAGGAGATCGACGACTACGCCGGGCTGGTGAACCAGTGCCCGTGGCTGTGCGTGTGCATGCTCTTGTGCCTGTTCAGCCTGGTGGGCATGCCGCCGCTGGGCGGGTTCTTCGGCAAGTGGTACATCTTTGCGTCGCTGTTCCAGGCGGGAAAGGTGCACTGGTCGATGTGGGCGGTGCTGGGCATCGCCGGCCTCAACACGGTCTTCAGCCTGTTCTATTACGTGCGGGTCTTGAAGGCGATGTTCATCGCACCGCGGCCGGAAGGGGCGCGGCGGGCCGACATTCCGTGGATCGAAGGGGCGTATGCGGGCATTCTGTCGCTGTCGGTGCTGGCGCTGGGCTGTGCGCCGCTGCTGGTCAACAGCGTCAGCCGGAAGGCCCGCGAAGTCGCCGGAGTGCTGCTGATTCCATAACACGCTTTGCCCAAAAAAGGGACAGTCCCCCCGCCAGTTGGATTCACCGACCGCCAAGGCCACAGCCTCAAGGGGACAGTCCCCTTTTTTGGGCAAAGCTCCTCACGATTCATGTCCCCCACCGAGCACAACGCAGACCTCAACGAGCTGGTCGTCGGCCTGGGCCGCAGCCTGCTGCAGTACGCGGACCAGTCGTGGCCCTGGGCCAGCGAGCCGGAGGCCGACGTGCGGCACAAGGTCGACGAGTTCGCGCACCGGCAGCGCCGCCACATCGAGAACCTGTGCGAGCTATTGTCGGAGCGGGAGTGGGCCGTCGAGTTTGGCGCCTTCCCCGACCGCTACACCGATCTGCATTACATGGCGCTGGAGTATCTGCTCTCAGAACTGGCGGCCGACGCCGAACGCAGCGCTGTGCTGGCCGAGAGCGTCCGCGACCGCTGCGTTGATGATCCGCCGGCGAGGGCACTTGCCGAGCGCGTCGCGGCCGACGAGCGCGAGCAGGCCCGCGAGCTGTCGGAACTCGCCCGCCGGCGCACGAGTTCGGTGGCGAGTTGATCGCTGCGGAACTCGCGCGTACGCAACGTTTAGCCGTTGGGTGGCACTGGCAGCTCGCCTGCCAGTGCCGAGTGCTTCTCACGCTAGCAATACTTCACGGAGCTTTCGCACACGTTTGAGCTCTCGCACGGGATGGCGAGCATCCCGTGGCACCCGCAGCGGATGAGGCGCGGCGGCCGCTGTTGACGCCGCTCGGCGGTTCCGCGTAAAAGACTGCCGTTTTCACGCTTGGATGCCCGCGCTCTGGTGACGGACCGCATGCGACTCGACACGCTCATTTTCGGCGGCGGAGCGGCCGGTTTGTGGCTGCTCGACGAGCTGGTTCGCCGCGGACGCTCCGCCCTCTTGCTGGAGGCGCGCGCCTTGGGCAGCGGGCAAACGGTTGCCTCACAGGGCATTATCCACGGCGGGCTGAAGTACACCCTGAGCGGTGCGCTCACACGTTCGGCCGCCGCGATCCGCGACATGCCCGCCGTGTGGCGTGAATGCCTCGACGGTTCGCGCGAGCCGCGGCTGACGGGTACACGGCTGCGATCCGCCTGCTGCTATCTGTGGCGGACGCGGTCGCTGGCTTCGCGGCTGGGAATGATCGGCGCCCGCTTCGGCCTGCGAGTGACGCCGCAGCGACTCCAAGCCGCCGAGCTGCCCGCGGTGCTGGCGGCATGTCCGGGCACGGTGGCGCGGCTCGACGAGCGGGTGATCGATCCGCGAAGCTTCCTGGCCGATCTCGCCGGCAGGCACGGTCAGCGTCTCCTCAAGATCGATGCTGAGCACGGACTGGCGCTGGAGACGAGCGAGCCGGGACGAGTGCGAACCGTCCGGCTTAGCGATGAGGCGGGCAATCGCGAGTTGTGCCTGGAGCCGCGGCGGGTTGTGTTTGCGGCCGGCGCGGGGAACCAGGAGCTGCGGCGCCGCGCCGGCTTGTCCCCCGAGGCGATGCAGCGGCGTCCGCTGCACATGGTGCTGGTTCGGGGGCCGCTGCCGGAGCTTCACGGTCATTGCGTGGACGGCTCGCGTACGCGCGTCACGGTCACATCGGACAGCGACGGTGCGGGCCGCACGGTGTGGCAGGTGGGCGGGCAGATCGCCGAAGACGGCGTGACGATGAGCCGCGATGAGCTGGTGCGTTACGCCGCAAGTGAGCTGTCCACCGTGCTGCCGGCCCTCGACCTGTCGGGGACCGAGTGGACGACTTATCGCGTGGACCGGGCGGAAGGCACCACGCCCACCGGCGGCCGGCCGGACCACGTGCAGGTGATTGAAGAAGGCAACGTGCTGACGGCGTGGCCGACGAAGCTGGCGCTCGTTCCCGAACTGGCCCGCGTCCTGTTGGAGAGGATTGAAGTCGGCGACGCCACAACATTTGACGAATCCCCCGAGATCGGCATGCCCGCCGACTGGCCACCGCCCGAGATCGCCCTTCCGCCGTGGGAAGCGGCCGACCCCTGGCTGCCGTCCGCCGGGCTCAGCTCGAACGACGGCGTCTCTGCCGCCTAAAGGCTGCCATGCTCGAAACCCGACCATTGGGGAAAACGGGGCTGGCGGTTACGCCGCTGGGTTATGGGGCGTTCAAGATCGGCCGCAACCAGCAGATCAAGTACGCTGCCGGGTACGAATTGCCGGACGAGCGCGAAGCGGGGCGGCTGCTGAATGCGGTGCTCGATCTCGGCATCCGCTACATCGACACGGCGCCGGCCTACGGCCTCAGCGAAGAGCGGATCGGCCGTGCGCTCGCCTCGCGGCGCGGCGAGTTTGTGCTGTCGACGAAGGTCGGCGAGACGTTCGAGAACGGCCGCTCAACGTACGACTTTTCGTCCACGGCTGTTCGTGCGAGCGTCGAGCGAAGTCTCGCGCGGCTGCGAACCGACGTGCTCGACGTCGTGTTCGTCCACTCCGACGGCAACGATCTCGACGTACTCCAACAAACCGACGTCGTTGCGATACTGCTGGCGCTCAAGCAGGCAGGCCTCGTGCGGGCGGTGGGCTTTTCGGGAAAGACCGTCGCCGGCTCCCGGGCTGCGCTCACGTGGGCGGATGCGATCATGGTCGAGTACCACCTCGAGGACCGCACGCACGAAGCGGTGATCGCGGAGGCCGCCGCGGCCGGCATTGGAGTCGTCGTCAAGAAGGGCCTCGCCTCAGGCCGTCTGCCGCCCGACGAAGCTATCCACTTCATACTGTCGAACGGGGCCGTCAGCAGCCTCATCGTCGGCGGCCTCAATTTGGAACACCTGCGGACGAACGTCGCCACGGTCCAAACTTCACTTTTCGACGTGGTCTCCTAGAATAGCGGGTTTCCGCCGCTTCAGGAGACAACCGCGTGACCTCCGGCACCGCCGCCGGCCGCTACCGCGGGTTTCTCGATCCCCGCGACGAAGAGCTGGTGCTCGTCCTCGACTTTGGCTCGCAGACGGCGCAGCTCATCGCGCGGCGGGTGCGCGAGCAGAACGTGTTCTGCCAGCTCGTGCGAGCGGACCTCGCCGCCGACCGCATCCGTGCGCTGAAACCGAAGGGCCTGATTCTTTCCGGAGGGCCGGCCAGCGTCTATGCTCCGGGCGCTCCGCAGCCCGACCCGGCGCTATTCGAGCTGGGCGTGCCGGTGCTCGGCATTTGCTACGGGATGCAACTGGCCTGCCTGTCGGAGGGCTGCGCTGTGCAGCCCGGGCGGCACCGCGAGTTCGGCCGCACCGAGCTGCGCGCCGTCGCCGATGATCCGCTGCTGGAAGGTATTCCGTCCTCGAGCGTAGTATGGATGAGCCACGGCGACCAGGTCGACGATCCCGGCGAGCGCTTCGTGTCCCTGGCGGAGACCGTGACCTGCCCCGTGGCCGCCGTGCGGCATCGAGACCGCCCCACCTACGGCCTGCAGTTTCACCCCGAGGTCACGCATACGGAGCACGGCGGGCGGCTGCTGCGGAACTTCGTGCGGAACGTCTGCGGCTGTCAGGGGACGTGGCGGATCGGCTCGCTGATCGCCCAGGAGATCGACGCGATCCGCGAGCGTGTGGGCGAGGCGCGGGTCATCTGCGGCCTCTCCGGCGGCGTCGACTCGTCCGTCACGGCGGCGATCCTGTTCCGGGCAATCGGTCCGCGGCTCTCGTGCATTTTTGTCGACAACGGTCTGTTACGGCACGGAGAGGCGGAGCAGGTCCGCGAGCAGTTCAGCGATCATTTTCAGACCGACCTGCACGTGGTCGACGCCCGCCGCCGGTTTCTCGACGCGCTGGCCGGCGTCAGCGATCCGCAGCAGAAGCGGAAGATCATTGGCGGCGTATTCATCGACGTCTTCCGCGACGAGGCCGTTTCGATTCCCGATGCCCGCTTCCTCGCCCAGGGCACGTTGTATCCCGACGTGATCGAATCGGGCGCCAACATCGATGGGCCAGCCGCCACGATCAAGACGCATCACAACGTCGGCGGTCTGCCCGCAGAGCTGGGTTTCGAGCTGATCGAGCCCTTGCGCGATCTCTTCAAGGACGAAGTCCGCCGCATGGGGCTGGAACTGGGACTGCCGGAAGATCTCATCTGGCGGCATCCGTTTCCGGGGCCGGGGCTGGCGGTCCGCTGCCTGGGGCCGGTGAGCGACCAGCGGCTGGAGACGCTGCGCGAGGCCGACGCGATCCTGATTGAGGAATTACGGCGCGCCGGCTTGTACCGCGAAGTCCAGCAGGCGTTTGCGGTGCTGTTGCCGGTGCAGTCGGTGGGCGTGATGGGCGACGGCCGCACGTACGAGGACGTGCTCGCGGTCCGGGCCGTGCGCACGGACGATTTTATGACCGCCGACTGGTACCAGTTTCCGCACGACGTGCTGGGGCGGATTTCGACGCGGATCATCAACGAAGTCCGCGGCGTCAACCGCGTGGTGTACGACGTCAGCTCGAAGCCGCCGAGCACGA
>JAHWKJ010000128.1 GCA_019347905.1 Planctomycetota bacterium | reverse complement strand
CAGATCGGCGGGAGTTTTTTCTCCGCGGCGATATGGTGCACGCTGTCGCCCTGGAGGCCCAGCTAGCGGACCTTATCCACGGTGCTGCGCGTCAACCGGACCTGCCGATACTCGCGCGTCTCCTTCCCCTCGGCGAGCACGAGCCTTCGCGGCGTCAATCTCCGCAGGAAGAACTGTGTCGGCGAGTACACGTCGCGGACGTCGAGCAACTGTCCGCGGGGCAGGGTGACGATCGTGGGCCGCATCTGAAGGGTGCGGTTCGCGGGGTCCATCTGCCAGCGGCCTTCGCGCTGCTCGCGGTACCGGTACTCCTTGTAGTTGCCGTCGGCATAGAAGGCGATGTACGTTCCGTCGGCCTCGTTGCGCCACAGGCCGACGAGCCTCCGCCCGGCGTAGATGTCGTCGGCGCCGCTTCCGCAGCCGGAGAAGAGCGCCACGACCGCCACAGCCAGGAGACCCCCTGCCGCGGCACGGCGCCCAGTCAGGCGGAAGCCTGCGGATGGGGACACGGCCTTCACGAGGAGTTTCACCGTTACAGACCGGGAATGTGGATGGGCCTGGGAACGCTGGCCGGCTTGCGGGCGAACACATCCTTTCCACCCGGCAGATAGTAGCTGCCGAGAACGACCACCGCGCGGCGTTGTAATGCGCCTTCCGCCTCCTGGGTGGGATCGCCGGTGGGCGCGACCATCAGCCGAATCCGCTCAGGGCCGACGCCTTCCTCTTCCGCCAGGGCCAGCTTGACGGCCAGCGCCCGCCGGTAGGCCAGGTCGCTGCGATCCCGCTCCGTCTCGGCCTCGTCGGCACTGGCGTAGCCTTCGATGATCAGTTCGCGGTAGTGGTTCCGCACGATGGCGGCGAGTTCGTCCACGACGTTCCGCCACTCCTGTTCGATGCGGGCCGAACCCGGCTCGAATAGAATCGGCCGCCCCACCGCGCTCCGCGCCGTGACGTAGACGTCCTTGGGCCGGCCAAGCTGGCCTTCGATGGCCGGCGACGTCCAGCGCATCTTGTTCCGCCGCTGCCGCCCGAGATCCTGCCGGGCGAGGATCTGCAGCACGGTTTCGTCGAACTGGGCGGTCTGGTCCCGTTCGGGCGTGTAGCCGAAGGAGGCGCGGATGGACGCCAGAATCCGCAACAGGTCCTCGTCGTGGACCTCCTGCTGGTTGCTGAACGCCAGCATCAGGATGAAAAACGTCAGCAACAGCAGCGACAGGTCGGCGAAGCTGACCATCCACAAGGGAGCGGTCGCTTCGACTTCCGTCAGGTCGGCTTCGTTGATGAAACTCTTTTTGGGCATGAGGCCCTCATCGACTCGTTGTTCCTCGCCGCCTTCGGCCCGATCCACAACCCCGCGCCCAGGGCCGCCAACCACTACGCAGCCTGAACGGCCTCGACCCGCTGGCTGGTGCGGCTATCGAGGAAGGCCATCAGGTTCTGCTTGAGCGCGGTCGGCGAAGCCTCCGATGCCATGCTGACGGCCGCCTGGATGTACAGCTCCTTGATCAGCAATTCTTCGTGGCTCCGCGTCTCGAGCTTGTCGGCCAGCGGCAGGCAGAACAGGTTCGCCAGCAGCACGCCGTACAGCGTGCCGATGAGGGCGAACGCCATGCCCGCGCCGATCTTGCCCACGTTGACCAGGCCGGTGCCGACGAAGCTGAACATCTGGATCTCGCCCACGATCGTCGTCAAGAGGCCGAAGGCCGGGGCGTACTTGCCCATCACGATCAGAAGCTGCTTGCCTTTGCGGTGGCGGGCCCGGAGGCCGATCAGCTCGACGCGCAGGGCGCTTTCGATCTCTTCGGGATCCTGGCCGTCGATCACCATCTGCATGGCCTTCAGCAGAAAGGGATCGACGTCTTCAGCCTGCAGGCGGCTCTCCATAGCCATCTTGCCTTCGCGGCGGGCGAGGCTGGCGTACTCGACCAGCCGGGGCACGAGCTCATCCAGTTCCGGCTCGCGATGGAAGAACGTCTTCTTGACGATGCGGAACGTGTCCTTGAACGTCGACCAGGGCATGCTCATCATCGTCGCGAAGACGGTCCCGATAAACACGAGCACGAACGAGGCCATGTCGCCATAGACGGCGACCGCCTCGGTCGCCGAACCCATGGTGGAAACCATGGCGTAAATGACCACGCCAATCGCACCGACGACACCAACGACAGTGGAACGATCCATACCGCAAGCTCCGGGCTGCATGTCTCACGAGAAAAGGGGCGTCAGTTTCGAGTCTAATCACGGCGGACGTGCTTGGGAAGGAATTTCGATTGCGGCGAGTCAACCGGCGAATTCCCGCCGATGGGCCGGTGCAGAATCGGGAGAACCCTCACGGCCGGTACGATGGTTCGTAGTGGCCGCCCCACCAGACCCACGCTATCATCCAGATACCAAACGGAGGTTCGCCCCTCCGCCGCCTGCCTTCCGCCAGCCGCCGACTACCTGCCGCTCATTCCGTGCCGCGACAACGTTACTGCATCCCCGATCCCGGCGCGGCGCTGACCGACCGGGTCATCCACGCGCACATCGACGCCGGCAGCCGCGTGATCGACCTCGGCTGCGGCGATGGGCGGCTGTTGGCGCTGTTGCGCGACCGGCACGGCTGCTCGGTGCAGGGCGTCGAGCTGGATGTCGAGCGGATGATCGCCGCGGTCAGCCGCGGCGTCCCGGTCATCCAGGCCGACCTCGACGAAGGTCTGCAGGACGTTCCCGACGGCTCGTTCGATTTCGCCGTGCTGAGCCAGACCTTGCAGCAGGTCCGGCGTCCGCAGCACGTGCTGCAGGAGATGCTGCGCGTCGCCCGCCGGGCGCTGGTGGTGGTACCGAACTTCGGCCACTGGCGGGTGCGGATGCAACTCGTGCTGCAGGGCCGCGCGCCGGTGACGAGCGCCCTGCCCTACGAGTGGTACGACACGCCGAACCTGCACGTGATGTCGATGCACGACGTGCGCGACCTGGCGGCGCAGTTGGGCTTCCGCATCGTAAAAGAGCTGCCGATCATCGGCGGCCGCGCCGTGGACCGCGCCTGGGCCGCGAACCTGCGCGCGGCGAGTGCCCTCTATGTGCTGGAGCGGCTGGAGGGGGTGACGGGGTGACGGTTAAATTCGGAAGCCCGGATGACGACGCGTCTGCACGTTTCGTCATTCGGGCTTCGTCATTCTTTCGTCATTCGGATTTCGTCATTCGGGCTTCCCTCACTGGTACAACTTCGCCGCCGTGAACAGTGTCGCGTCTTCGACGGCGATGTCGGCGGGAATCACGGTCGCGTCGACCACGACGCCGGGCTGCACGATGACGTACTTGTTGTTCCCCGAGAGATTCACCGCCAGAATCCGCACGCCGATGAATTGCACCAGCGTGTACTCCGCGTTTGAACCATTGCCTTCAACGGTGGTGAAGATGGGCAGAGCCCGCGTCTGACCGACAATCGAGCCGAGCGCGCTTTGCAGGGAGGTCTTCAAACCGGGATTGCCGGCGACGTCGAGCGGACCGTTCTCGAAGTTGATTTCTCCGTTGTAGCCGGCAAGATCGGCTTGGTTCACGCCCTGGCTGATTTGCCGGTCGAGCGTGCTGGCGCCGGGATCGCCCAACCGCAAGAGGCCGCGGTTTCCGGACGACAGATTGCTGCCGCCGCCCGGGTAGAGATCGAATTCCGGGATGCCATCCTGCCCGCGGGTGACGGTGCCGGTCGCCGGGTCGTAGGCGTAGTTGTCCTCGCCAAAGCCGACGCCGTAGGGATCATCGAGGATGCCTTCGCCGTCGTCGTCGCCATCACCATCGCCATCGCCCTCATCACCCTTCTTGACGAGCACAAACTGAGGTTCCGAGCGCAGAGCGGCATCGCTCACCCTCGACTCGCTGCCGACCGCCAGCTTCGCTTCGACAGCCGGCCCGCCGTTTTCGCGGCGCGTGAGTTGCGTGATCAGCACGAACTGCTGCCAGCTCACCAGATCATAGGTGATGGGCAGGATGTCCGAGTTCTGCGTGGCGGTGGGACGGAAGCCGACGCCCGGCAACAGCCCGCACACGGCCCGCGTCTGGATCTCCGCCGTTTCGTGTCCGATGACAGGCGCCAGGAACAGGCTCAGCGGCCGATCGCCGGAAGATTCTCCCGCCTCGATCCGCCGGAGCGTCACCTCGACGGCGTTGTAGGGCGAGACGCCCCACACGGTGATCGTCGAGTTGGTGCTCGAATCCCACAGGATCTGGCCCAGTCGCACGTCCCGCGGGCCGTCGGCGTGGACGGCGGGCGTATCGGCCATGCGATTGGAGCCCGCGACGCTGACGGCGGCGTCGCGGACGACGGCGGCCACGCCACCCGGCGTCAACTCGGGCCGCGGACCGAGGCCCCGCGAAAGCTCCCGCGCGGCCGAGAGGGCGGAGGCGTCCGTCGCCGTCTGAAGCTGGGCTTTCGACAGCGTGATGTAACCCACATCAATCGAAAACGCGGCGAACGCCAGGATCACCACCAGCATCGCGACGGCCAGAACCAGCACGCTGCCGCGTCGCCGCACGCTCCGGCGCAAGCGCGACAGGGAACGGCTGTGACAAGTCCGGGTGCGCATGGCTGACCTCGCTTCAGGATGCAGAGTCGACGTGGTTGGGACGGCCGCTATTCGACGAGAATGCCGGCGTGACGATCGGGCGCAAACACCGAAGACGCGCGCCGACAACGGTTCGACCGGCATGACAAACCTACGTCGCCCCGGAGCCGCGTCAAATGAATTCCGCAGCGGCGGACGCATGCTGAAAAAAGGAACGGGCCGGGGCACGAATGCCCCGGCCCGTATTTGTTGTGGCAGCGTGGCGCGCCGAAGCGCGACTTACGACTTTGAGGCCGACTTCGCCGTGCGCTTGGCGCCGGTGCGGGTCTTGGGGGACTTCTTCGCGCCGGTGGTCTTCTTCGCGCCGGTCTTGGCGGTCTTCGCGGCGCCGGTCTTTTTGGCGGCGCCGGTCTTCGCCTTCGGCGAGCGGGTGGCGGACTTCGCGCCGGTCCTGGACTTGGTCGACTTCGCGGCGCCGGTCTTCTTCGCGCCGGTCTTGGCTGCGGTGGACTTGCGTCCGGCCGCGGCTCCCTTCGACTTTGCAGTGGTGGCCATTTCCGTGGCTCCTCTCGATACGAACCCGGACGCCGTGAATTTGTGACTTGTGACCTCTTCGCTCCGGCGCCCGGGATGAGCGAAGAACGACCGGATCGCAAACATCTGCGATGCGGATCACTGTGCGAGTTTTTAGTGGGTTCGGAACGGAGGGTCAAGCGGAAATTGTTGCCCGCCAACCGCTTCCGGGGGACCGCATCGACGGAAGCGCGGGACGGACGCGGCGACGACAACGGGGTCAGACCCCTTTGCGGGTGACCGGTGTTCCACGTTCACCATCGTTCGTCCGCAAAGGGGTCTGACCCCGTCGCCATGGTTTCACGGCGACTCCGCCGCACCGGCGGATTGGGTGAGCTAGGGTTGAAGGGGTGCTGCCGCCCGTGCGGACAGTGCGTCGTGTGCCTCGGGCGCTCGGAAAGGAGCGGCCCCTCAGGCCCGATAACCGATCACGAAAGAGTCGAGGGTCGAGAGCCAGACGCAAGCGAGTCTGATTGTACTTCTTGTCGCGGTCGCATCGTTCACCGGCGCGGCGGCCGTGTGGGACGTGCGCACGCGGCGCATTCCGAATGCGCTCACGCTGCCGATGTTCGTCGCGGGCCTTGTCTACCAGATCGCGTTCAACGGCTGGGCGGGTGTGGGTGAGGCGGCGGGGGGCTTCGCGATCGGGTTTGGGATGCTGTTCATCCTGTGGCTCGTCGGCGGCGGCGGCGGCGGCGACGTGAAGCTGATGGGGGCGCTGGCCGTCTGGCTGGGCTTCCGCAACACCTTGTACGTGCTGGTGGCCAGCACGCTGATCGTGGCGGCGGCGACGTTCGGGCTGGTTGTGTGGTCGGTGATGACAAACGGCGTCGGCGGAACGCGGCGGCTGATGGCGACCGGTAAGCCGTCCTCCATCGGCGGCGGCTCGGCAACGATCACCGCCGGCGCGATCGAAGCCAGGCAGCAGCGGCGGATCATGGCGTACGCGCTGCCGGTCGCGGTGGCGACGTGGGCGGTGCTGGCGGTGCGGTTTGTGACGGTGACGGGGTGAACGTCGAATGAAGGGAAGACGTCAACAGAACGCCCGCCGCCGCGGCATCATCAGCATGGAGCTGGTGATGACGCTGCCGATCCTGGGACTGGTGCTGATGGGGTTGTTCGAATTCTCGATGCTGCTGTTCGCGCGGGGCGATGTGGCCGCCGCCGCCCGCGCGGGGGCGCGCGTCGCGACGCTGCCCGGTGCCAGCCGCGACACGGTGGCCGATGAAGTCCATCGCGTGCTGCCGCCGCGGATGCGCCGCGACTTCAGCCTGGAGGTCGATCTGGCGGAGCACGCCGGCGAACCGGTGCGCGTGGGCGTCCGCGTGCCGATGCGGCTGGCATCGCCGGACCTGTTGTGGCCGATCGGCTATCGGCTCGACGAGCGGTACTTGTATGCGGAAACGAGGATGGTGAGGGAGTAAAGATGACAAGGTGACAAGGTGACAAGGTGAGGGGGTGACGGCTGGCTCATAGGAATAATTCGATTAGCAAGCTGCTGGCAGTCATAGCGCCAGCGGTCACCTTGTCACCTTGTCACCTTGTCACCCCCTCTCTTCGACTCAGAGGAAAACGTGGTGAAACTCACACCTGCACGGTTAACCCTGGGCCTGTTCGCGGTCGTCGGCGGGCTGGTGACGGCCTATGTCTACAAAGAGCTCAACCGCGTCGAGCCGCCCCCGCAGCCCGAGCCGCGGCTGGTGCCGATGGCCGTCACGGACCTGGAGCCGGGGACGCTCGTCACCGAGGCCCACCTGGGGCTGGGGCCGATTCTGCGCGAGCACCAGACGCCCGATACGCTGACCAGCGACCGGGCGATCGCTGGCCGCATCGTCCGCGCGCGGATCGCCGCCGCCACGCCCATCCGCACCAGCCAGCTCTATCCGCCAGGCGAATACCCGCCGCTCGCGGTTGCTGATGGCATGCGGGCCGTAAGCGTTGCCGTCGAGGGCGGCGGCCCGCTGGCCCGCGTGCGGCCGGGCGACGTGGTCGACATCCACATGACGCCCACGAGCGATGGCAACGACGAGCGCACTCGCCGCGGCGTCACATTCACGCTATTCCAGGGCGTGAAGGTGCTGTCTGTGGGCGGCCCTCGCACCGATGGCGGCCCGGCGGCGACGGCCGCAGCGCTCACGCTGGAGTTGACGCCGCGGCAGGCAAACACCGCCTACCTGGCCCGCAACCACGGCAGCTTGAACGTCTCGTACAACCCCGGCGGCACCCAGTTCGTGACGCAGGACGACGAACGGGCCACGCTGGACGAACTGCTCGGCCCGATGCCCGAGGAGCCGCAGCCGTTCGTCGCCGAGCATTTCGCCGGCTCGGCCCGCACGACGATCCAGTTCGAGAACGGACGCCGCACCGCGACGGAAATCGACGCCTCGACAATCCCATCGCGTGCGACCGTTCCGAATTCCAGCAATCAACAGCCGCAGACCGAGCCGGTGACGACCCAGCCGCCGGGAGACGATCGCACGCCCGCGGGCCGTTCGCCGCTGTGATCGAAGGACCGCCGCCTCGCAGTAAAAGAAGGGATTGGGACTCGCGGCCATGCGCGTCCGACACACCCCAGCCACCGCGCTTGCGGTTCATCTTCAACGCCGGGGCCTGATGGCGCCGGCGGTCGCGGTGGCGCTGTTGGCGGTGCTGGGATGCGCGGCCCTGCTGCTCGACCGGTTGTGGATCGCCTCGGCCCGCGGAGATCTGCGAGCGGCCGCCGACGCCGGCGCGCTGGCCGCCGCCCGCGCGCTGGCCGATGACGACCTGCTGCGGAATGCAATCCGCTCGCCCAACCGACTCGAACGGGCGGCGCGCCAGGCGCGCGACATCGTGCGGATGAACCGCCCCGCGGGCGGACCGGTTGCGCCGAGCGTCGACGTTCGCTTCGGCACGCTCGCCGGCGAAGGCGATGGGCGCCGCTTCGTCGAAGATGCCGATCATCCGCTCGCGGTGCTCGTCACGCTCAGCCGGACGCGCAGTCGCAGCAACCCGCTGGCGCTGCTCCTGCGCGGCGCGGGTCGCGCGAGCGCCGACGTTGTCGTGCGTTCCGAAGCCAGCCTCGACGGCCGCGTGGTGGGAGTCCGGCCGCTGCCGGGAACGACCGCTCCGGTCCTGCCGCTCGCGGTGTTGCGAACCGGCACGATCGGCGTTCGCCCGGGCTGGGATGGCTGGCGCCTGGGCAGCGACGCCTATCGGATTGAAGGCAGCAGCGAAAGCGGGCAGCGGCGAGCCGGGCGGCGTCAGCCGCCGGGTCGGGTCCTCGCCGGTCCAGACGGCATTCCGGAACTCATTCTGACCAGCATGCCGCTGCCCCGCGGTGATGCGGCCTCGGCCGCCGCTGCCCTGCGATCCAACGTCCGATTGCTGGATTTCGGCAGCGGCCTCGACCCGGCGGAACTGCGGCGGCAGATCCTCGAAGGCCTGCGGCCGGAGGATCTCGGCGCGACCGGCGGGCAGTTACAGTTTGCGGACGGAGCGGACGTTTCCGCGGCCGGCATCATCGGCCACGACATCGCCGCCGCCCTGTCCGCCGCTGCGGGACGCTGTGCTGCCATTCCATTGTACGACGAGCTCGCGCCTCCGCTGCCGAACGGCATGTGCCGCGTGCGCTGCGCGGGAATCGCGGCCGGCCGCGTGATGTCGGCACAGACGCGGGATGACGGCTCGTGCGAAATCGTGCTGCAGCCGAGCGCGATCGCGACCCGCTCGGCCGTCGTCAGTTCCGGGGCCGCACCGAATCCGCACGTGTTCAAGTTGTATTTGTCGCATTGAAGCTTATGGCGTGCACACTAACCCGAAGCGCAAGCGAGGAGGATTGGAACGCGTCCATTCCCTCGTCGACCAACTTCGCATTCAACACACCAACCCGAAGCGTCAGCGAGGGACTGGGAACGTCGCAACGCCGACGTGCCTCGCTGGCGCTTCGGGTTGATGTCTCACGGATCGAACTATGATCGCACCGACCGCCCCAACCACCGCCGTCGACCGCCGCGCCTTTCAGCAGTTGAAGACGCGGCTGCACCGCCGCATGGTCGATGCCATCGACCTCTCGAAGGCCGGCGAACTCCCCGAAGCCGAGTTGCGCGAACAGCTCGAAGCGCTCGCGGCGCACCTCTGCTCGCTGGACGAAGTGCGGCTCGACCCCGCCGGCCGCTCGGCAATGGTCCGCGAGCTGATGGACGAGATCTACGGCTTCGGCCCGCTCCAGCCGCTGATGAATGATCCCGAGATCAGCGACGTTTTGGTCAATGGGCCGGACACGGTGCTCATCGAACGCAACGGCCGGCTGGAGCACACCGACGTGCGCTTCGCCGACGAGAAGCATCTGCTGGAAGTCATTCAGCGGCTGGTTGGACGGGCCGGGCGACGGATCGACGAAATCTCGCCCGTGGTGGATGCCAAGCTCGCGGACGGCTCGCGTCTGCACGCGGTCATTCCGCCGCTGGCGCTGCGCGGCCCCACCGTGTCCATTCGCCGCTTTCGCACCAGCTCGCTCGACTTCGACGACATGGTGCGGCTGGGCACTCTCACCTCCGAGATGGCGGAGTTCCTCAAGCGCGCCGTCCGCGGCCGAATGAACCTGCTGCTTTCCGGGGGAACCGGCGCGGGCAAGACGACGATGCTCAACAATCTCAGCCGCTACATTCCGGCGACCGAGCGCGTCGTCACGATCGAGGAGACGGCCGAACTGCAACTGGGGCAGGCCGACGTCGTGGCCCTGGAAGCGCGGCCGGCCAACATCGAGGGTCGCGGCGAAATCACGCAGCGCGACCTCTTAAGAAACAGCCTGCGGATGCGGCCCGACCGCATCATCGTGGGCGAGGCCCGCGGCGGCGAAGTCTTCGAGATGCTGCAGGCGATGAACACCGGCCACGACGGCTCCATGAGCACCGTCCACGCCAACGACACCCGCGACGCCCTCGCCCGCATGGAACTGATGATCGCGCTGGCCGGCGTCGGCCTGCCTTCCGACATCGCCCGCGAGTACATCGCGATGGCCATCGACCTCGTCGTCCATATCGCGCGGCTGGCGAGCGGCGAGCGAAAGATCATGCGCATTTCGGAGCTCGTCGGCTGCGATGATGACGGCCGTTATCGCGTCGAGGACGTGTTCGTCTATCGTCTCTCGGGAACAGAGGCGGACGGACGACCCCAGGGGACGTTCTATGCCACAGGCTACGAGCCGGTCTGCCTGCGACGGCTGGCGGCCCGGGGCATCGAATTGCCGGAGGGCTTGTTCGCGGCGCGGGAGTTGACCTTGTCGTGAACCGTTTAGCCGCGTCCCAACGGGACGCGCGCCCGCGCGTCCCGTTGGGACGCGGCTAAACGCATTCGAATCTCGTGATTCGTCCTATTTCAACTTCCTGAGCCCAATTGACGAGCAACGACCGATGCCCACCGCTCCTCCCATCACACCGCTGCCCGGCTTCGCCGGGATTCTGCGGCGCGACGAGACGTTCTCGAATGGCGATCCGGCAGACGTGGCCGACCGCCTCAACGGGGGGTTTGACCGCCTGATGGTCCAGTCGGGCGTGAAGCTCGCACCGTCGGTTTTTCTGCTGGTGTGCGTGTTCTGGGGGATCACGGCCGGCGGGGCGGCGTTCGTCGTGCAGGAGCACCTGTTGTCGGCCGCCGCCGCGGGTGTCGTGGGTGCCGCGGCGCCGCTGCTTTACGCGTTCGCGAAGCGGCAGCGGCGGCAGAAGCAGATGCTGGCCCAGATGCCCGAGGTCGTCGACGAACTCGCCCGCGCCGCACGCACCGGCCGCAGCCTGCCGCAGTGCCTCGAAGTCGTGGCCGGCGACACCGCCGCGCCGCTGGGCGACGAACTGAAGTACGCCGTCCGCCGCCTGCGGATGGGGATTTCGCCGGCGGAAGCTGTCGCCGATCTGCCGGACCGCACGGGGCTGGTAAGCATGCGCGTGCTGGCGACGGCGCTCTCGGTTCATCACCAGACGGGCGGCGACCTGGTGACGGTGCTGGAGCGACTGGCCCGCACGATCCGCGACCGCATCACGTTTCTCGGCCGCGTCCGCACCGCCACCTCCGCCAGCCGCGCGACGGCCATCATGATGCTCCTGTTGCCGCCCGGCATCGTAGCCTTCTTCAGCGTCCGCGACCCCGAGTACCTCAGCACGCTGATGAACTCCGCCTGGGGCCGCAGCGCCACCATCGCCGCGATTGCGCTGCAGGCTGTCGGCACGGTGTGGGTGTTGCGGATCTTGAAATACAGCCGGCGAACGTGAGGGGGTGACGGGGTGACAGGGTGACAAGGTGACAAGGTGACGGGGTGACAAGGTGAGGAACGGTCAACATTGAACTGCCGGGCTGACAGGCACTCGATGTTCGATGTTCGATGTTCGATGTTCAGTATTCGCATTTCCCTCCGCTCTGGACTCAACCTCTCCGATGACTGCTTCACTGCTGGCCGACATCTCCCGCCGCACAGACGACGCGTCCGGACTGCGCCGGATAGAAGCGGCCGATGTGCCGACGACGCGGGGCGACGATTTGCTCTTCGGATCGCTGACACCCGTGCTGGCCGCGGCGCTGCCGGAGACGACCCGCCGCCGCGAGCGCATTTGCAAGGATCTGCTGGCGGCGGGTTATCATTCGCCGCATGCGTGGCAGAACCTGGCGGCGGTGCGCTATCTCGGGGCCGTGGTGCCGCTGCTGCTTCTGGGAGCGCTGCTCCCCTATCTGTTCGGGGCGATGGGAATGACCGCGGTGGGCCGCGCGGCGGGCAACGTGGTCATCGACGTGCGCGAGCAGTTCCGCAGCAATCCGGGCATTATGGAAGGGACCAGCCGTCCGAATTATGCTCGGACGGTCGACCTCGTCACCCGCGCCGCCATCCGCGAGATGATCATCCCGTCGCTGCTTCCGGTGCTGGCGCCGATCGTCGTCTTTTTCGGCATCTCGGCGATCGCGGGACGCGAGCAGGGCTTCGCCGCCCTCGGCGCGCTGCTCCTGGGCGTGATCGTCTCCGGCCTGTTCGTCGCCATCTCGATGACTTCGGGCGGCGGCGCCTGGGACAACGCCAAGAAATACATCGAGGACGGCAATTACGGCGGCAAGGGCTCGGAAGCCCACAAAGCCGCCGTGACCGGCGACACGGTCGGCGATCCCTACAAGGACACGGCCGGCCCGGCGGTGAACCCGATGATCAAGATCACCAACATCG
>JAHWKJ010000677.1 GCA_019347905.1 Planctomycetota bacterium | reverse complement strand
GATGTGGCTGGCCGGCGGGGGCGTGCGCGGCGGAATGGTCCATGGTGCGACCGACGAGTACGGCTGGCATGCGGTCGAGAACATCGTCCACATCCACGACCTGCACGCCACCATCCTGTGGCTGATGGGCCTCGACCACGAGCGCCTCACCTACCGCCACGGCGGCCGCGATTACCGACTGACCGACGTGCACGGCAGGATCGTGCACGACATCCTGAGCTGAGCCGGGTCCATCGCAAGGGGTGTGTGGAACATCGTAGTGTGGAGTTCACTCCACACGGCCGATGCTCAAGAGTATGTGAGCGTCTAAAGAGCTCGTCGTGTGGATTGAAATCCACACGACAACGCCGTTGACAGAACCTGGCCCTTCAGTACGTTTGAGTCCAGCCGACCACGTTTCGCACTGATCCTCTCGGCTGCGCAAGTGGCATGCCCGTGGACGCCAATCGCACACGCACTGGTCCTTCAATCGCTGCGGGAATGGCGGCTCCCGCCGCGCTCGTGCTGCTGCTTGTGTCGGCCGGCCTGCTCGCGCAGCCATTGGGCGAGGACGCGCCGCTGACCGCTGCCCAAGCGCCCGAGGATCGTCCGTTCGGTGGCGTGCTGGAGGCCGATCGCAATCTCCTGCGTTCGCTGCGGCAGGCGGACGAGTTCGCGGCGGACCAGCGCTACCAGGACGCGATCGTCCTGTGGCAGCAGGTGCTCGATCGCGCCGGCGATTCGCTCGTGCCGGACGAAGGCCGGGCCGTCCGCACCTTCGACAAGCAGGAGTATCACGTCTACCAGTCGCTGGCCGTCGAAGTCGAGCGGCGGCTGCTGGAACTGCCCCCGGAGGCGCTGGACTTGTATCGCCGTAGCGTCGATGGCGCCGCGGCGGCCGTGCTGGCCGACGCCAGCCGTCCTTACGAAGAGCGGCTGACGGAAATCGTGCGGCGGTTTTTTCTCAGTTCCAGCGGTGACGATGCGGCTTACGGTGTGGCGTGCCTGAAGTTCGACCGCGGCGACTTTGCCGGCGCGAGCCGCCTGCTCGTCCGCGTTCTGCACGAGCACCCGGAACCGACGACCCCGCGCGAGGGGGCGCTGGCACGCCTCGCGATCGCGGACGCGCGGCTGGGCGACACCGATCGCGCGCTGCGCACCGCAGACGAGCTGCGCCGCGTGCTCGCGGCCGGCGACCCGCTGCGAACGCTGGCGGAAGTCGCGATTAAAGAAACCCATCGACGCGAAGAGGCGAGCGGTGGGGACGCGCGGCCGCTGGCCTTGGGCAACCCACAGCGATCAGGACGTATGCCCGCGGTTGCGGCGGCGAGCCGGGTCGCGCAGCAGACGGAATTGTGGACGCGTTCGGTTTCGCCCGAATTGGTCGAACGGCCGCTTGATGCGACCGACGCTGGCGAGTCCCGTAGCGTGGATTTCAATCCACGCGCGCCGCTCCATTCGCCGAAGTCGCTCCCGCGTGGGTTGAAACCCACGCTACGAGGCGGAGGGGCTGCGGCGGGCGCTGACGCGACCCGCACCGGGGTCGTCGTCGAGACGGCGGAACTGGCGCAGGGTTCCGATGCCGCCACGATCGCCGCGTGGATCGAGCACGGCTGGTCTCCGGCCGGGCAAGTGCTGCTCTCCGGTAGCCGCGCGTACTTCAAGGGATTGGAGCGGCTGGTGTGCTGCGACGCCGGCACGGGCCGCATTCTGTGGATGGGCCGCCGCAATCGCTTCGAGCTCAACTGGCCTTCGCAGTTCTTCGGACAAGCGGGCGCGTCGCAGTCCGGCGGCAGTCGCCCGACCTCCCTGTCAGACATTCAGCGCTTCGGCGACCGCGTCCACGCGGAGATGACGCTCTGGGAGGGCGTGGTGTATGCGATCGAAGGCCGGCCGATCGACTTCGGCATGGAGGTCCCCGAGGAAGCTGCGGCCTCGCCGCCGACGTCACGGGCCGTTCTCCGCCGGCTGCGAACGAACCGGCTGTCGGCGTACGACGCGACCACCGGCAAGCTCCGCTGGAGCCGCGACGCCGCGGACGAAGCCGAAGATGTTGGGTTTCTGGCGGCTCCCGTGCCGGTCGGTGGCCGCCTGCTGATCCCCGTAACCGACGAAGGCGAGCTGTGGCTGTATTCGCTGCAAAGCGACACGGGGGACACCACGTGGAAGGTGTTTTTGTGCGACGAACCACCGGGCGGCTGCTCGCCCTGGTCACCCGTGGGGACGGCCACCGAGGGCGGTACGGTTTACGTCGCGACGGGCGCCGGAATCGTGTTTGCCGTCGATGCCCGCACCGGCAGCGTCCAGTGGGCGGCCCGTTACCCAAGGAACGGCATCCGGAACCTGGAGTCGGTGCGGCCGGGCGCGGGCGCGGTCGTCAATCCCACGCTCGACGGGTGGGATGCGGATGTGGTGATCGCCGTCGGGCGCTGGCTCGTAGTGGCGCCGTCCGATTACGGTTACCTGTTCGTCCTCGACCGCCGTTCGGGGCGGCTGTTGTGGAACACTCCGCGACAGCCCGCGCGAGGAGATCCCCCCGCCGACACCTTGCTGGGTGTGCTGGACGGCGGTGTGTTTGTGGCGGGCCGCAATGTCGTCCGCCGCTACGACCTCGCCGGCGGACGGCTGGACTGGGAGCTGACGATCGGCGATTCCCACGGCCGCGGCATGCTGACGGATGACGCCGTGTGCGTCCCCGTGGGCGAGTCGATCGTGCGGCTCGATCCCGCCGACGGTCACGAACTGTCGCGCAGCGAGCTGTTCTCTCCGGCGCGAGAGCCGGTGGGAAACGTGTACTCCGACGGCGCGCGGTTGCTAGTGCTGGGACCGGACCGGCTGTACGCACTCACGGGACTGGAGGCGCAGCTCGAGCGGCTTGCGGGCCGCGTAGCCGTGGGCGAGCCGGCCGCTCTGCTGGAACGGATGCGGCTGTACGACCGCCTCGGGCAGAAGGCCGAGGCCGTCGCCGATCTCGAAGCGGCCGGCGAACTGCTGGCGGCCCGTAGCGTGGATTTCAATCCACGCGAGCCGCTTCATTCGCCAGAATCGCTGCCGCG
>JAHWKJ010000676.1 GCA_019347905.1 Planctomycetota bacterium | reverse complement strand
GCCGATATAATACAGTGTGCCGGGCCGCGGACGTCCTGCCGTCGGAAGTGTATGGGCCGAACGCCTGTACGTGGAACGCGTCGATCCTTGCGTATGAATCCCTCTCAGACAGCCCTCGTCCTGTGGATGGCTGCTCTCGGCAGCGCGTCGGGAGCGTCCGCAGCGGAGCATCCGCTTCAGGGTGCCGTCGTCATCCCGCAACTCGGCGTGTTCGGCGAACGTTCCGTCACCGACCACCTGACGCTGAATCGCGTCGCGGCCACCGTCCATGTTCGCGATGGTCTGGCGACGACGGAACTGGCGATCGAACTCGTCGGCTCGAACCGCGAGGTCGCCGTCGAATTGCTCCTGCCGGTTTCAGACGCGGTGAAGACAGCGACTGTTTCACGCGCGGCAGCGGGAACCGCGCCGCCGGCGCTCGAACTGCTCGATGATCTCCACAGTCGCGAGCGGCTGTTAGCGCTTGCAGAATTGAGTCGGAACGCTGCACCGCTCGAATTCGCGGATCTCCGGCTGATCCGCAGCGAATCGACGGTGATGCGTGCGGGGCGGACCGAGACGGTCACCATCCGGTACAGCGAACCATTGGCAGAGAATGCCGGCCGCATCGATTACGTGCTGCCGCGGAGCGAATCGCTGGCGAGCCAGCCGCCGTGGGCGATGCAGGCGACGATTGCCTGGCCGCGGTCGATCGCGGCCGTCTACTCACCGACGCATGCGCTCGAGACGACGCCGGCGAGCGACGGGTCGCTTGTGGTCCGCGCACTCGGCCGCGAGCCGGGGCCTTTCCGGCTGTCGTGGCTGGCCGCGTCCGGCGAGGTGGCGACCACCGTGTTCGCCCATCCCGAGGGTGACGGCGGCACCTTCTTGCTGCTGGCCACCGTGCGCCGCAGCGAGGCGGTGCAGCCGCTCAACCGGCAATTCACGTGCGCCATCGACTGTTCGGCCAGCATGGGTGGCGACAAGATGCAGCAGGTTCAGGGCGCCACGCTCAAGATGCTCTCAGAGCTGCGCGACGGCGAGGCCTTCAACGTCGTCACGTATAACGACAGCGCGTGGGGACTCGCCTCTGAGCCGCTCCCGAAGAACGCGGCCAACCTCGACCTCGCCCGCCGCTATCTCGAAAACATTCAAACCCGCGGCGGAACCAACCTGCACGCCGGCTTGGCGGAATCGCTGAAGCAGCCGCCGGCCGCCAACGCCCTGCCGTTCGTGCTGCTCGTGACGGACGGAGTGCCGACCGTCGGCGAAACGTCGGAGTCGAAGCTGGCCGCCGCCGCCCGCCAGTCCAACGCGTGGAACAGCCGCGTGTACACTTTTGGTGTCGGCGTCGACGTCAACTCGCCGCTGCTGGAGCGCATTGCCGCCGACAGCCGCGGCAAAGCCACATTCGTGCTGCCGGGTGAGAACCTGGAATCGAAGGTGGCGGCTGTCGTCCGCGACCTCGACGCGCCGGTGATGGCCAACGTCGAGCTGCAAGCGCTTACGCCGGAGGGCGCGCCGGCGGAGGGACGCCTCTTCGACGTCGTTCCGGCCGTGCTGCCCGATCTGTTCCAGCACGAGCCGCTGATCGCGCTCGGCCGCTACCGCGGAGACGAGCCGCTGGTCCTCTCGATGACCGGCAAGCTGGCGGGCGGGGAACGCTCGTTCCGCGCGGTTCTCGATCCGGCCGCAGCCGCGCGGGAGTACGGTTTCGTCCCGCGGATGTGGGCTTCGCGGCGGATTGGGCAGCTTCTCGAGACGGTGCGACGCCGCGGCGCGTCGCAGCCGGCCTACCATACGGCGGATGCGGACCGTGCCGATCCCGAAGTGGCGAGGCTCTCCGAAGAGATCGTGCGGCTCTCGGCGCGGTACGGCGTCGTGACCGAGTACACGTCGCATCTGGCTGCCGAGAGCGGACTCCGGCCGGACGACGGCGTCGAAAAGGTGCTGGAAAAGCTCGACCGCCGCGTCGTGCGGTCGCGCGTGGGCAGCGAGGCCGTCAACCAGTCGCTGAATCTCTCTCGGCTGACGCAGCAGGCACAAGTCGAGTACGGCAACTCCTTCTACAACCCGCAGCTCGAGCCGGTTTCGATCTCCAGCGTGCAGCCGCTCGGCGACCGCGCTTACTTCCGCCGGCAGGAAGGTTGGATCGATGGCGCGTTGCTGGAGCGCGGAGGCCGAGCGGAACCGCAACGCGTTGTCTCGTTCGCCACGCCGGAGCACCGCCGGCTGCTCGACGAATTGTGCCGGAGCGGCCGCCAGGCCGCGGCGGCCCTGCCGGGAGACGTGCTGCTTGTGCACGAAGGTCGTGCGATTCTCGTCAAGAACCCGCCGGACCGCTGAGGTTCCACGATGCCGCCGGCCACCATTCTGACGATCGAAGACGACGACGCCATTCGTCGCGGGATTGTGGATGCCCTGGAGTTCGAGGGCTACCGCCTGCTGGAGGCGGACCGCGGCGATACGGGGCTGGAGCGGGCGCTCGGGGCCCGCTACGACCTGCTCCTCCTGGACTTGGTGCTGCCGGGGCTGGATGGGCTGGAGATTCTCCGGCAGGTGCGCGACGCCCACCCCACGCTGCCGGTGATCATTCTCTCGGCCCGCGGCGAAGAGCGAAACCGCATCGAAGGCCTGAAGCTGGGTGCGGACGATTACGTGGTGAAGCCGTTCAGCGTCCGCGAGCTGGCGGCACGGGTCGAAGCCGTCCTGCGCCGCTCGCCCGAGCGGCCCAACCATGCACCGGAATTGGCCATTCCCGGCGGAACGGCGGATCTCGCCCGCGGCGAACTGCGTTTCGACGACGGCCGCCGCATCGAGTTGTCGGAACGCGAGGCCGAGATGCTGAGGTATCTCGCCGGCCACGCCGGCCGCACGATCTCGCGCGACGAATTGATGAGCCGCGTGTGGCGTCTGAACCCGCGGGGCCTCAACACGCGGGCGATCGACATGCAGATCGCGCGGCTGCGCGAGAAGTTGGGCGACTGCGCCGAGCGGCCGCAGATTATCCGCACCGTGCGTGGGCGGGGGTATGTGTTCGAAGGGGCTGGAGGAGTGCAAT
>JAHWKJ010000127.1 GCA_019347905.1 Planctomycetota bacterium | reverse complement strand
AGCGGTCGTGGATGGTGGACTGGACCAGCAGGCGCGACGAGGACGTGCAGCGCTTCGTCCGCAGCGTGCAGGCGGTCAAAGCTCTTCGGCACGAGAACCTCGTGGCGCTGTATGCCGCCGGGAAGACAGGCCCCTGGTGCTGGACGGCGTCTGAGCTGGTCGAGGGGCCGAGCCTCGCGCAGCTCATGGAGAAGGCGGGCGATCGGGGACGCCTGCCGTGGCGGCAGGTTCTCAAGATCGGTCTTGGCGTCGCCGCAGCGCTGGAGGCGGCCGCCGAACAGCGGCTCGTGCACCGTAACATCACGCCCGGCAACATCCTGGTGCGGCAGCGCGACGGGGTGGCGAAGCTCAACGACCTGACGCTCGTGAAGGCGCTCGAAGGCACTGCGGCGGCCAGAATCACGCAACCCGGCGAAACGTTGGGCGAGCTGCCCTACATCGCGCCGGAGCAGCTCACCACGCCCCGCGCCGTCGATGGCCGCGCCGACATCTACGGCCTCGGCGCCACCCTGTATGCGGCGCTCACCGGCCGTCCGCCCATCGAGCCGGCGCCGCTTTCCGAGATGGTGCGGCAAATCGTCGGCTGCGAGCCGGAACCGCCGACGCGGCTTAATCCGCAGGTGCCGCCCGAGCTCGAGGCGGTGATTCTGAAGATGCTCGCGCGGCGTCCGCAAGACCGGCACCAGTCGCCGTCACAATTGGTCGGCGAGCTGCGGGCGCTCGCGGCGGCTGCGGACAGTCCCGCACAAGCCGCGTTTGCAGCACCGGCCGCGGTTGTGACCGACGCTTTGGCGGCGCCTGTCATCGTGCAGACAGAGGGAGAGCCACTGCCCTTTGCCCATCGGCGGCGAAGCCGCAGGCGTCCGCGACCGGGCGCGGCCGCGGTGTCGAAGAAGAACCAGCGAAGAATGATCTACGGCCTCGTCGCCGGCGCGGCGGCCGTAGCCATGGTCGTGGGTGTGCTGGGTCTGATCGGCGGCGGGGACCGGGCCGCCTCGGTCGATGCCGGCCGCCCTGGAAACGCCGGCAACAGGAACCCGGCCTTGACCGCCGCGGGAAACGGCGCGCTGTCGGACGCGAAGCCCCTCGCGCCCGACGAACCCGCCGACGACGGGCAGCGCGTCACGTATTCGCTGACGGAACTCATCCGCCACGTCGAACCATCCGTCGTCAGCGTGAACGTGAAGTCGGCCGACGGTGAAGGCAACGGCAGCGGCTTTGTGATCGACCGCGACGGCATCGTGGCCACCAACATGCACGTCATCGACGGCGCGACGTCCGTCGAGGTGGTCTTTGCCGACGGCACGCGGTTCCCGGTCACCGGTGTGCTGAAGTTCGACGAAGCGCGGGACATTGCCCTCTTGAAGATCGACGCCCCGGCCGAAAAGCTGAAAGCTCTGCCTCTGGCAGCGGCTCCGCCCGAGAAGGGCGAGAACGTGGTGGCCTTCGGCGCACCTTTCGGACTCAGCTTCACCGCCTCCGAAGGGATCGTGAGCGCCGTGCGGTCGCGCGAAGAGCTGTGGACGCTGGGCATCGGCGGCGTCGAGGGGACGTGGGTGCAGACCACCGCCCCCATCTCGCCCGGCAACAGCGGCGGTCCCCTGGTCAACATGTCCGGCGAAGTGGTCGCCGCCAATACGCTGTCGATCGTCATCGGCCAGAACCTGAACTTTGCCATTTCGTCCGACGATATTCGGCAGTCGCTCGCAGCGCAAGCGGGCGAACCATTCTCGTTCGACCAGCTTGCCGTCCTTTCGGGAGGCGAGGGCGGCGACTTTTTCGGCGATGCGCCCGCCGGCGAAGGCGAGGGCGCAGCCGATCCCGAGGCCCTCTCGCGCATCGGCCCTGAGATCCTCGCCGCGCTGCGTAGCAAAGTCGCCGCTGGCTCGCAGTCGCTCAAGGTGCTGGCGGGGGGGCGGCCCGCCGCTTATCCCAGGCACGAGCAGCGGCTGCGGCGCGCCCTCAGCACGCTGTATCGGGCGCACGGCAACCGCGAGGCCGCATGGTCGGATGATGCCTTTGAGCTGCTGGACGGACTGAATCGCCGCAGCGTTCAGGCATCCCTGCAGATCGTCGGACGCCTGCGCTCGGAGGAGTGCGACGATCCGCTGGCCATGACCGTCTCCGCCTGGCTGCTGTCGCACGGCACGCTGTTCGATCGAATGAACGCCGTGAAGTTGAACAACCAGGCGCTGGAAGCGCTGGACGATGCGGACTATCCACTGCTGGTCCGCTACCGCGCGCTGACGAACCACGCGACCATCGCCTCCCGGCTCGCGGGAAAGTCGGAGCTCGTTGAGGAGTACCAGACGAAGGGCCTGACAGCGCTGCTCGAATTAATTTCTCAACCCGATCTCACGGATGAGGACCGGCGGCTTTACTACCAGTTCGTCGTCCCCGACGTGGGCGGAGCCGCATTGCCGGCGGGCGAGCGGCTCATCGAGGAGTTTGACGGGGCGGAACAGGCGGATCCGTGGCTGGTGAAGATGCTGGCGGGCAGTGCCCATCACAGGCTCGGTTGGCAGGCCCGCGGCGGAGGTTTCTCCCAGAGCGTCACCCGCGATGGCTATCGCCGGTTCGTGCAGCATCTGAACGCCGGCCGCGTCTACTGGCTCGAAGCCTGGCACCTCGCGCCGCACCTCCCCGACGCCCCCACCGCCCTCGTGGCGCTGACCATGGCCGTCGAAGGCGTGGCCGGAGACGATGTCCGCTTCTGGTTCGAGCAGGCGGTCTCGGCGGAGTTCGACCATCTTCCCGCGTACAAGGCGACCCGCTGGGCCCTGAGGCCGCGGTGGGGCGGCAGCCATCTCCAGATGCTGTCGTTCGCCCGCGAGTGCCTGGCGACCGCGCGCTTCGACACCGAGGTGCCCATGCAATACCACCTGACACTGGTCGAGATCTCCTCTGAGCTGGGCGAGGAGTGGCAGCGCGTGTACCGCCTGCCGGGAGTCGTCGACGATTTCCACACGCTGGTGGAGGGATATAAAGACGCGCCCGGCCAAGCCGGCCTGCGGCCGTACAACCGCACCATGCTGGCTGCGGTGCTGGCGATGGCCGGCCGCGACGAGGAAGCCCGAAAACTGCTGGCCGAGCTGGTGACGACAAACACGCTCGACCCGCGTACCTTCCAGACAGCCTTCGCCGGCAATGTCGAGCCGCTGATTGAACCTCTGTTGCCGCAGACGGGGCCTTAGCCGCGCCGCGGCAGGGTGGCCGGGGCAAAGGCCGCTTCGGCCGTGCCCCGGCTCTCGTGTGCCTGGGAGCACCGGGGCACGCAAAGCCTTTGCCCCGGCCACCCCCACCGCTGTGCCGTGTGGGATCGTTAGCGGACGCGGATCATCGTGAACACGCAGGTCTACGGTGCTTCGTGCAGGCGATCTCTGAGCGACGCGTCCTCGATCGTGCAGGCGACCAGTTGCAGGTACTCGTCGCGGGGCAGCTTACCGCCGAAGTAGCGCGTGTGCTCCAGCACGTGGTCGAAGGCCGGCGACTCCGGCGGCAGTGCGCTCAGCGCGCGGAGCATCTCAGTGCAGCCGCCCAACAGATCGCCCTCCGTGAAGTCGATCTGGCCGATCATCGCCCGCGAGAGGGCCGCGCCTTCTGCATCGCTCGCGTCCACTGCGAGGCTGGCGGCGAACAGCTCGCGAGCGGCGGGTGGATCGCGGAGCCGCGCCAGGTGGCCGAGCCGATGCAACGCCGCGGCTTGCACCGCGGTGAATTGGGCGGCCGCGGCTTCGTCGCGAACGCGGGCGTAGCATTGCCGAGCCTCGTCGAGGCGGTGCAGGCATTCCAGCGCCTGTCCGGCGCGCAACCGAATCTGCAAGGCCCCTTCCCGGTCGCCGGCCGACTCCAGCACACTGCAGAGTTCCAGCGAAACGGCGACGAGATCGTCCCAATGCTCCGCAGCCGCGGCGGCATCGCTCTCCGCGAGCAGGCGGGCGACCGTTTGCTGCAGATCGTTCGTGGGTTCGGCCATGTCGCGCTCACTGGAACGGGGTCAGACCCCTTTGCGGATGCACGACACAAAACTTCGGGAAATCGCTCGTCCGCAAAGGGGTCTGCCCCCTCGCGCCGCATGCTCAACTCGGCTGCAACATCGCCCGCACGGTCTCGGAGTTGACGGGCTGAATCAGGCCGCGCTCGGTGACGATTGCGTCGATCAGTGCCGCGGGCGTGACGTCAAACGCCGGATTGTATGTTTCGACGCGGTCCGGCGCGGTCTGCCGGCCGAGGCCGCGCGTGATCTCTTCGGGTGAACGCTGCTCGATCGGAATGCCGCTGCCGTCGGCCAGCGACAGGTCGAACGTGCTGGAGGGGGCCGCGACGTAGAACGGAATGCGATGCGCCCTCGCCAGGAGCGAGACCGAATACGTGCCGATTTTGTTCGCGGTGTCGCCGTTGGCCGCGATGCGGTCGGCTCCGGTAATGACAGACTGCACGCGGCCTTCCTTCATCACCCAGCCCGCCATGGAGTCGCAGATCAGCGTGACGGGCACGTCGCGCTGGATCAGTTCCCAGGTCGTCAGCCGCGCCCCTTGGAGCAGCGGCCGGGTCTCGTCGGCGTAGACTTGCAGCCGTTTGCCCTGGGCGGCGGCGGCGAAGATCACCGACAAAGCCGTCCCGTCGCCCGCCGTCGCGAGTCCACCGGCGTTGCAATGCGTGAGCACGCCCTGGCCGTCTTTGAGCAGTTCCGCCCCGTGACGGCCGATCGCCGCGCACATCTCGCGATCCTCACGCTCGATGGCCAGCGCTTCGGTCAGGAGACGCGCCAGCATCTCGCGCGGCGGCAGCGACGGTTCGGCCGCAGCCGTACGTCGCATCCGCTCCAGCGCCCCAAACAGATTCACAGCCGTGGGGCGGCTGGCGGCCAACCGCTCGCAGACCGCGTCCAGCCGCCGGTCAAACGCACCTCGCCCGCTGCTTGTCTCGCTCTGGAGTCCGATCACGACACCGTACGCCGCCGCCACGCCGATCGCCGGCGCGCCGCGCACGCGCAGCGCGCGAATCGCCTCGAACACATCTTCGACGCTACGGCAGTCGATCAACCGGCATTCGAGCGGCAACAGCGTCTGATCGATCAACCGCAAGCTTCCATCAACGCCGCCAATCCATTCGAGCGTCTTGGGAGGATTTTTTCTCACCCCGTCACCCCGTCACCCCGTCACCCCGTCACCCCATCACTCATCCTCGTGCAGCGATTCGCCCCGGTGCAGCCGCCGGGCAACGTCGGTGGTCCGCAGGCCCGTGCGCTGCGTCGGGCACACCGCCGCCAGTTGACGCACCACGCCGACCAGCACGTGCTCGGCCTGCGGACCGCCGTTCCAGCGCCGGTACTGGGCCACGCCGGCCTCCAGCACCTGCAGCGGGTGGAAGTCGAGATCCTCGCGGAGCGTCGCCAGCGCCAGCGTATCCACCAGGCGGTCGAACGGATGGCCCAGCCGCAGGTAGCGCGAAACGATCTTCGCCGCCGCTTCCGTCTCGCCGCGGCGGTCGAGCGTTTCGAGCAGATCGCGGCGGAGCCACTGGGCGTCTGCCGGCAATGCATCCAGCCCGCCTGCGACTTCCGGCAGCCTCGCCGGCGGCACGTTGAGGAAGCGGTCCATGTACACCGCCAGCGCCCCATGGAAGACCCCGCGCACCACGCCCGGCGTGGCGGAGCGCAGCACGGCCTGATCGACCGCGCCCGCGTAGCTGAACGTGTGCCGCGGGTTGAACCAGTCGCGGACGTCGTTGGTGCGCGCGAAGTGCGCCAGCCGCAGCGCCGCCGCATACGCCACCAGCCGCGAGAGCGCCGCGGCCGGTGCGCCATCCGCCAGCGCCCGCTCCAGGCCCGACAGGATCGCGAGGCCGTCGGAGCCCATCAGCGTCTCCAGCAGCGCCCCATCGTCATCCCAGCCTTCGCGCCGCGGACGGCCGAGCACTTCCGGCAGCCGGCGCTCGACTTCGCGCAGCGGCGCAATCAGCTCGACCGGATGGTGCCAGTGCGCGTCTTCTTCGGCTCCCCGCGAAGAGGCAAGCGACTCGAGCGTCGTGGGCAACAGGTCGGCCGCATGCTCCAAGCCGATGGTCTCGGCCAGCTCGAAGGCCTTGTTCGTCAGGTCGAACACGTGGCCAATGTCCGCAAACACGCGGTCGCTGATCGCGGAAAACACCAGGTCCGTCAGCTCCGCCGGCGATTCGCCCCGCTCCAGCGCCGTCAGCAGGATTCGCTCCGCCCCGTCGCGATGCCTCACGCGGACCCAGTCGCGAAACCACTGCCGCAGCGTCTCGGCGGAATGCCGGGCGCCGTGGAGCGGTTCGCGCAAACGTCGCGGCGGCGAGTCTTCGCATTCGGCGGCGAGGCGCGTGGTCGCCCGGAACAGCCCCAGGTACAGCGTTTCGTCCGACAGCAGTGCCTTGAGATTGGAGACGATGGTGAGAATCGTCAGCCCCTCGCGCCAGCCGTCGCGGCGGCGGGCGCCGAACAGCGCCACTTCCCGCACGATGTCCTCCACGGGCGTCTGAAGCTGCAAGAGGCCATACAGGCTCTTGGCCTGAATCAGCCCAATGTTGTGCTCCAGCGCATCGTTCAGCCGGCGGAAGTGGTGCTCGCGGTCGAAGATGCGCGTCGGCAGCGGCGCGACGTACACGACGCCGTCTTCCACGCGCGTCTCGAACGTGGGGACGTCATCGGCCCACAAGTCGAACGTGCAGCCGCTGGCGAGGTCGAAACGCGCCTGGTGCCAGTGGCACGTCAGCACGCCGCACTTTACCGTCCCCTGGTTGAGCGGATACCCCATATCGGGGCAGCGGTTATCGACGGCCGAGACCTGCCCATCGTGCGCAAAGACCGCAATCGGCCGCTCCCGCCCCTGCACCACGGCCACCCCGCGCGCCGCCAGTTCATCGAGCGGCCCAACGAGAATCCAATCGGCGGTTGCGGTCATCGCTGCCGTTCCTCGGTTGTTCGCAAATGCCGAACGTCAGTCCCATCTACAGGTTATCGCGAGCGGAGGCGAATGGTCGAGCCGTGCCGGCGGGAGCAACTTGGCCAAGGTGGCAACGTCCACACCAGTCGGCCCCCGCGCCACCTTGCCCTCCTGGTCTCGCGCGGGCGTTGAGGCGGTCGGCGAAAGGGCTTCATGAGCGGCCCCCAGATATAGAGGTTCGGTTGGTCTCTCCAGCACTACGCGAGCGGTTGCGCGCCCGACCGACCACATGCATCGATTCCAGCACCAAGGCGGCGCTTGACTTACCACGGCGAGCACGGTGGAATCCCAGGACCTGAAGCGGACAGGAGGCAAGTAATCGCATCGACTTGGCGCGATGCCCGGGCACCCGAGTGCGACGTCCAACGTAGGTCCCGCCTGCCGGGCGGGACCGGGTCTGACGCCCAGTGCCGATGCCGCCTGCCGCGGGACCCGCACTCAGTCCTCGACCGCCATCCTAACCGGTCCCGCCCGGCAGGCGGGACCTACAGCAACCTCCCGTGACTCGCAAACCGGAGACCATCGCCTTCTGGCGCGGCCGGCTCCCGCATTGGGAAGTCGAGGACGGCAGCTACTTCGTCACGATCCACTTGGCCGGTGCCATCCCCGCAAAGGCCTACGAACGGATCCACCAGATCAGCCGCGACTTGGACCGCCTCTCGACGGCCATCGCGGCGAGTCCGCAAGCGGCCGGCAGGCCCGATGCCCGAAGCGCCTACGAGGCACGCCTCCGCGTGCAGCGCCAGATCTTCAAGGAGATGGAACGCTGGCTGGACCGTAGCGAGCACGTCAGCCACCTGCACCGCCCGGAAGTCGCCGCCATGGTCATGGAAGCCATCGAGCACCGCCAGCAGACCGGCGTCTGGAACATGTTCGAGCACGTGCTCATGCCCAATCACGTCCACCTGTTCTTCGAAGTCCTCAAGAACAGCCTCAAGTGGGTGCTGGAGGACTTCAAACGCTGGACCGGCCACCAAGCGGCGAAGCTCATCGACCTCTCCGGTAAACGCTTCTGGCAGGACGAGTGGTTCGACCACTGGTCCCGCTCAGACGAGGAAGATGAGCGCATCGCCCGCTACATCCGCCGAAACCCCGAGACCGCCGGCCTGGTCAAGAGCCATCTCGACTGGCCCTATGGCTCCTGGAGTAGGTCCCGCCTGCCGGGCGGGACCAGCGGCTGAAGTCCCGCTCGCGAGAGGCGCTGGATGCGGGTCCAGAACATTCGCGTCATCGTCGCCGCCCGGTCCCGCCCGGCAGGCGGGACCTACTGTAGGTGCCGCTTGCCGAGCGGCACCGGGTGTGACCCCGTATGCTCCCAATCGCAGCGTCCCCTCTTCCCGCCGTCGCTCCATCGACCGCCCCCGCCGCCCGGTCCCGCCCGGCAGGCGGGACCTACTGTAGGTACCAGCAGCAGCCAGAACTCGCCGACCCAAATCGCACTTCGTGGTCGCCGTTGTTCGGTGCGGCGGGTGGTGATACTGTCGTAGCATCACGCATCACTCGGTTTCAGCCGCAGAGAGTCATGTCCCGCACGGCACGCATTGAACGAAAGACGGCCGAGACTGCCATCGAGCTGGCGCTCGAAATCGACGGCGGCGGCAATGCGCACGTTGAGACGGGCGTCGGGTTCTTTGACCATATGCTGACGCTGCTCGCGCGGCATGCGCTGTTCGATCTGGAGATCAAGGCCGCGGGCGATCTGCATGTGGATGCCCACCACACGGTGGAAGACGTGGGCATCGTACTGGGGCAGGCGCTGGCCGAGGCGGTGGGCGATAAGGCGGGGATCGCGCGGTACGGCTCGATCTCGCTGCCGATGGATGAGACGCTGGTGACGGCCGCCGTCGATCTGGGCGGGCGGGCGGTGTTTGTCGATCGGGTGAGCTTTCCCACGGAAAAGATCGGCGAGTTCGACGTGCAACTCGTCCGCGAGTTCTGGCAGGCGGTGGCGACGAACGCCCGTATCAACCTGCACCTCGTGCTGCACCACGGGCACAACAGCCACCACATCGCCGAGGCGACATTCAAGGCGACGGCCCGCGCCCTGCGGCAGGCGCTCGCCCGCGATCCGCGGGAGAGTGGGGTGCCGTCGTCGAAGGGGACGCTTTGAGGCCGGGCAGGGGTGACGGGGCGACGGGGTGAGCGGGTGACAAGGTGAGGGGGTGACAAGGTGACCGCTGGCGCCAACTTCGGCGCCCCGCCCCCGTCACCCCGTCACCCCGTCACCCGTCACCTTGCCTCTTTCCCCAGTGGTGATTGTTACCACTCGAATTTCGCCAATTCTCCCTATGGCAGGTCTGTGGCGGGAATGCGCATGCTCCGCAATTCCGTGGAGCATCGCACAGGAGGACCGCCCGTGACGCTGAATGTGACCAGCCAGGCCTTCGAGAACCAGCACCCGATCCCCGTCCGCTACACGGAAGATGGCGACGACGTGTCTCCGCCCCTTGCGTGGTCGAACCTGCCGCAGGGGACGAAGGAGTTCGCGCTGATCGTCGACGATCCGGACGCGCCGACGGACCAGCCGTGGGTCCACTGGCTGATCTACAAGATCCCCGCCGACGCCAAAGCACTGCCGGAAGGGCTGTCGGCCGCGCCCAAATTGGAGACGCCTACCGGTGCGCTTCAGGGCGAGAATTCATGGGGGACGATCGGCTATCGCGGGCCTGCCCCGCCCAAGGGGCACGGCGTCCACCACTACCACTTCAAGCTGTACGCGCTCGACACGCCGCTGTCGGTGAACTCGGGGCTGGACAAGCCGGGCCTGCTGCAGGCCATGAAGAATCACATCCTGGGGCAGGGCGAGCTGGTGGGGACGTACAACCGGTAGGCGTCAGTCACGCAGATCGACGAAGTAGCTCTCGACCTCGACGAGGACGGCTTCGGCGGCGGCCTCGGCGGCTTCGCGGGAGAGCAGGTCGCCGTTCTTCAACCGGCGTTCGATGTCGGCCACGACATCGGGGCGGAAGTCCGGGTATTCCTGAAGCTGCGTAAGCAGTTCGGAAACCTCCGGGGCGCGTTGGCGGCCTTCCGCCGCCGTCGAACGCTCGGTGCGCGACGATTCCCGCGAGCGAACGGGACGTCGCCCGGGGACCCTTCCGCCGTTCGAGCTATCGTTGACGCGCATGATCGTTCACCGCACCGGTCGGTGGGCGATGCAGGCCGGAAAACCCGCAGCCGCCGAGGGAACCGGCTTCGGCGGACAATTCGGCAGCCCCGGCTCGACCGGACAAGTTCGCCGGAAATCGCGAGACGGACTCGCCCTGGGCGTTGCACGGCCCCGACCGAGTTTTCATCATAAGGTCAAGGCCCATCAAGTCAATGTCGGAGTTCGCCCGAGCCGAGGCAGAAGAATTTCAGGAAATCTCCCAGAATCCGTGTCCGCCGGACGCACTTTTTGCGTTCATCTTATCGGCTGGAATGTCTCGGCAACTTGAGGCGGCTTTTCGCAGCCCTCACGGAGACGCCAGTCGGGAGCATCAGCAAGCCTATGCCCGAGCCTCGTTCCATCCATCCACCCGCCGACGAGCCGCGGGGTCCGCATACCCCTCCGGGGGACGATGCGGCCGAAACGGAAAGTCCGCGCAGCCTGTTCCTGCCGCTGGTGTGCATCATCCAGTTTGGCCTGTTGGTGGGTGTGGTGCTGTCGATGACGAACCGGCCGCCGAAGGTCGTTATTCAGCGGCCTCGCGCGTCCCGGCAGATCGATTTGACGAGTGCGGCCAGCGTGGAGGCCTTGCGCGCGGCGGACGAGCAGTTGCGGCAGGGCCTGTATCGCGGAGCTCTGGCGAGCTACGCACGGATTGCGGATGCGGCGACGGACGAGGAACTGCTGAGCCGGCCGGCCGAACTGCTGTATCGCATCGCTTTGTGCGACGAAGCCTTGCGGGCGACGGCCGAACGCCCGGTGAGTCTGTACGAGAACGTGGTCGAGCGGACGTCGGACGTGGTGCTCAAGGCGGCGGCCCAACTCGGGCAGGCCCGCGTGTGGTATCGGGCCGCAGAGCCGGAGCGGGCGGAACCGCTCGTCCGCGATCTGGTAAACGGGATCGAAGGGGCGTCGCCCGCGGAGGCCTCCGCCGCATCGGCGGTTGTCGCCGAGGCGCGTCTGCTCCTGGGGCTGTCGCTTTCGGCGCAGGAAGCCGATCCCGACGCCGCCGATCCGCTGGTCCAGCCTGCGATTGCCGTCGCCGTGCTCGACCGTCCGGTGGAAGACGCGTTGGCGTGGGTCAGCGCGGCTGAGCGAGCCGGTGACGCAGCAGCGGGCCTCGAAGAGCCGGACGCCAATCTTGCGCCGGTCGAACCCGAGCCCGCAACGGACGAAACCGCCGCCGCACCAGAGGCAACCGTCGCCCCGTCGGAAGCGCAGAGGATTCTGGAGCGCGCGATCGCCGAGCATCCGGAGCACCCGCTGGTTCCGGCGGCCCGCCTGGAACTGGGCAATCTGGCCCATCGTCGCGGCGATGCCGCCGCGGCCATCGCACACTATGAGTCGCTCGTGGGCTTCAGGACAACTCCCGTTTCGGCACTGGCGGCTTACAACCTGGGGCTGACGCACCGGCAGCAGCGGGAGTTTGTCGAAGCCATCGACGCTATGGAGAAATTCATCGACGGCGACCCCGGGCATCCGCTGGCGCCTCAGGCGAGTGTGCTCCTGGGCCGCATGCGGCTGGACCAGGGCCGCTGGAGCCTTGCGGAAAAGCAGCTTTTGCGTGTGGCTGGTTCCAGTGCGGCGTCTCCGGATGTGCGGGCCAGCGCCGCCGTCTATGGGGCGACGGCGCTGATCCTGCTGAACAACGAGCCGGACATTCGTCGGGCGGCCGATCTGCTGTTCGAGCAGCGCGCCGCGTACCGGCGGCCGGCGCTCAAAGAGTATGCGGCGTTCCTCAGCGCCTATGCCCGCTATCGGCTGTTCGAAAGCGAACGGCAGCGGCGGAACGAGGGGCGGTTCGTCGTGAATGCCCTCTTCGCCGTGGGCGAGAATCCCGAGTGGCTCGATCCGTCGGCCGTGCTGGTGATGGGGCGTGCGGCCGGCGCTCTGGGTCTGCGGGAATTCATGCTGAAGCTCTACCAGCCGCTGCTCATCCAGGCCCGGTCTCTGAAAACGCGTGTGCAGCGCAGCTTCGCGACGGAAGAGATGCAATACCAGTCTGCGGTCGTGGAGTACGAGACTGCCTCGCTTCGCGGAAACAGCGAAGAGGTCGTGCGATTCCTGCGCGACCAGGCCATCGAGCAGCTCCGAGGCCTTACAGAAGGCGACGAGCACTGGGCCCGCGAGGCACTTTTGCGGCTGGCGGCCATCGAACTCGAGCGACACAAGCCCGAAGAGGCCTTGGCCTACTGCCGCGAGCTGCTGGCGAAGATCGATCCCGATCGCCCGGCGGTGCTCAAACTGATGGGCCGGGCGTAC
>JAHWKJ010000126.1 GCA_019347905.1 Planctomycetota bacterium | reverse complement strand
CCTGATCGTGGTGTCGCCCCCCTCTTCTCGCCCCCCCCCACCCGCCCCCCCCCTCTGCGGCCCCCGGCCCGCCCGGGCGCCTTGGTGCCCCGGCTCCCCCCCCCCCCGCGCCGCCGCGCGGCCCCCCCCCCCGGGGGGGGGGGGGGGGGGGGGCCCCCCCGGCCTGAGGGACGTTGTGCCACACTTTTGACCCCCCCTAACCCCCCCTTAGTAAGGGGGGGGACAGGACTTGCCGTGGCCGTGCTGGTGGTTTTGGCGGCTATCGCGGCTTCGGCGCGTGCGGCCGGGCTCGATGAGATGTCGCTGGAGCGGTGGAAGGAGCTGCGCGAGGTCGAGCGCTACCAACTTCAGATCGCCGAGGGCTACTACCGCGAGAAGAAGTGGAAGGTGGCCGCGGCCGAGTACGAAAAGTTCCTCACGCTGTACGAGCGCAGCGAAGGCGGCCCGTACGCGCAGCTCAAGTGGAGCCTGTGCCAGGTCCATCTGCGGAACCTGAACACGGCGATCAAGGACGGCTTTCAGAGCGTGATCGACTACTGGCCCGATTCGCCGGACGCCGTCGCGGCCGCGTACTTTATCGGCCGCAGCTACAAGGACATCGGCGAGCCGGGCAAGGCGAAGAAGGCCCATGCCGAACTGCTCTCCAAACACCCGAAGCACCTGGTGAGCGTATATGCGATGGTCGATCTCATCGACATCGCGAACGTCGAGCAGGACGAGAAGACGAAGGTCGAGTTGTGGAAGAAGCTCACCTTCGAGACCGAACGCACGCGCGAAGCCAATAACTACTGCGTGCAGGCCTCGCAAGCGCTGGCCGCGCACCAGTTCACGAATGATGCGTTCGACGAGGGCGTAAAGGCGCTGGAGACGACCTATAACGAGGAGCAGATGCCTTACCATCTGCTGGTTTACGCGCAGGGGCCCATCGCGAACCTCACAGCCGCTGAGAACACGAAAGCCCAGGGTGAGAAGCTGGCCGACCAGGCGGTGGCGTATGTTCGCGCCAAGCTGCCGGCCGACCTCTCGAATGAGGAGTTGAAGAAACGGGCGCTGCAGTACTGGTTCTATACGGCCGACCTGTGCGCGGCGTCGCGGCGGGCGGAGAAGGTGCTGGAGACTTACCAGCAAATCGAGCAGAAGTTCGGCGCGAGCGATGAGATGCTGGGCCGGCTGGCCGGCTGGCACAAGTCGATCGCCAAATGGGACGAGGCCCGCCAGATCTACGGCCGCTTCCAGGACAAGATCGAAGGGGCGAACCAGATCGCCTACAGCTTTCACCAGCAGGGCCAGTACGACCAGGCCGTCGCGGCTTATCAGCAGGTGTTGGCCCTCGACCCCCAGAACCCCGTGAAGTGGAAACCCTCGATCGCCTGGAACTACCGCCACGCCCACAAGTGGCCGCAGGCGATTGCGGTCTACGAAGAGTTGATCCGCGACGACGTCAAAGAGCCGCACCGCTGGCGGTGGGAGATCGCCCAGGTGCACGAGGGCGCCGGCCAGTGGAAAGAGGCCATCGGCGTCTACCGCCAGTGCGAGACGCAGTTCCCGCAGAACTGCCAGCGGATGGCCGAGTGCCACCGGCGGCTCAAGGAGTGGAACGAGGCGATCCTCTTATACAACCAGATCATCGGCGGCGCGCCGCAGCAGGCGCCGTGGGCGCTGTACCAGATCGGCATGACGCGGCACGACGCCGAGCAGAAGGAACTGGCGATTTCTGCCCTGCAGCAGGTCTGCAAGCGGTTCCCCAAAGACGACTGGGCCAGCCGCGCCCACGCCTTCCTGCAGAGCGAGTACAAGATCAACATCACGCTCGGCGGCGCGACGGACGAGGGGGAGCGGTAGCGGGAGGCAGTCGGCGGAAGGCAGTCAGAAAACGCTTCCGCCTCACGCCCTCATATCGACGGGCGATTCACACGGATCAACTGGCCTCGGAGATCCTCACAGGCGGACAAAGCCTCATGGATCCGCTGTGCCTGCCCGCGAAAGTCGGCGTCAAACGTGCAAACGATGATGCCAAAATGATCGTTGGATGCGCGGTGCAGCCGGATGAAGTGCCGACGATTGAGCGTCAAGAGGCCACGCTCCTCGGCAACGGCGAATTGAAGCACTTGCTCGTCGGCAGTTGATTCTCCCGCCCGACCCGTCTCCTGGATCGTCAGCACGTCATGGCCGATGAGCCGCAGCTCCTCGACCACCGGCAGCGGGAAGTTCTCGTTGGCGTAGAGCCGCGCCAACCGTTACGCCTCCTCGTTCTCGCGAATCTGCCGGTCGATGTCGGCGGTATGGCGGCGAACGTAGGCCCACGCGTTGTTCAGATCGCTGTTTTGCAGCGTCGGATAACAGCGGAGAACCTCCGCCTCGCTGAGGCCCTGGCGGCGCATCTGTTCGAGGATCCAGACGGGGATTCGCGTGCCGCTGATGCACGGTTCGCCACCGCACACGTCCGGGTGCGATTCAATTCCCGGCACTTGGATTGCGGTGCGATGTGTCATGGTCTTTAGCCTTGCGGACCGCGGTGAACCTTCAGCGCCCGCGACCAGCGGCGGCGGGTTCGTCTTCGTGAGCTTCGACCGACTCGGCGTCTTCGTCGCCGTTGGAGCCCTCCGGGACAGGATCGTACACGGCGGTGCGGCGCTCGTCGGTTGATGGCGCGTGCGCCGGCGCGCTCTCCCGCGGGTCGAGACCGCCCTCGGCGACGACCAGCTCCAATGGACGGTAGCCGAACAGCCGGGCGATGGCTTTCTTCAAGTCCACCGCCAGGCTGAAGCCGATCGGCACCAGCACCAGCGTGAACACCGTCGAGACGATCAGGCCCCCCAGGACCACGCTGCCCAGGCCGCGGTACAGCTCGCTGCCCGCGCCGGCCACCCACACCAGGCCGTTCTCGCCGAAGTGGGGCAGCGGCAACACCAGGGGCAGCATGCCCAGCACGGTGGTGCAGGTGGTCATGAAGATGGGCCGCACGCGGGTGCGGACGCTCTCGACGATGGCCGCCTTGTCCTCCATGCCTTCTTCGCGCATGTGGTTCAGCGCCTGGTGCACGATGAGGATCGCATTGTTGACCACGGTGCCGATGAGGATCACGAAGCCCAGCATCGTCAGCATGTCGAGCTTCTGCGGGTTGGTCGCCGGCATGAAGACGTTGAGGAGCGCCAGCCCCCCAAAGCCGCCGACGAGCGCGAGCAAGACGCTCGTCATGATGATGGCCGGGTAGAAGTACGACTCGAACAGCGCCGCCATCAACAGGTACGTGATCAGCATCGCCAACAGCAGGCTGCCCTGAAGCTGGTAGCGGGTGTCCGAGAGTTTGTCGGCCGTGCCCGCGAGGCGGATCTGGTACTGGCCGCTGCGGAAGGCTGGGGAGTTCTCCTGGTACTCGTCCAGGAGCGTGCTGATCTTGTCGAGGGCCGTCTCCAGCGCCATGGCCGGGCTGGGGCCGACCTGCAGCGTGATCGAACGCACGCGCTCGCTGTGGGCGACCTGCTCCGGACCGCTGGCCAGCGTCACGTCGGCCACGTCGGCCACGGTGATAAGCTTGCCGGCGGGCGTGTTGATGGGCAGGTCGCGGATGTCCTGGCTGTGGCGGGCGTAGTCGTCTTCGCCGTAGATCACCAGGTCAATTTTGAGGCCGTCGTGCCAATAGTCGCCGGCATACGCCCCGTCGACGAGCGCATTGACGGCGTAGCCCAGTTCGGTCGCGGTCATGCCCAGCTCCGAGGCCTTTTCGCCCTTGGGGACGACGTGCACTTCCGGAGCGTTGAGGTCGAGGCTTTGCAGCGGCTGGATCTGGTGCCCTTCGTGCGGGGGGAACGCGCCGATCAACCGCCCGAAGATCTGCTGCGCTTCGGCGGTGAGCGTTTCCAGTTCCCGGCCGGAGATTTCGACTTCAATGGAGCGGCCGGCTGTAATGTTCCGTTCGAACAGGCTGGCCTGGCTCGCGAACACGAAGACGCCGGGCACCTTGGAGGCGGCCTTCTGAAACACCGGCACCAGCTCGCCCGCCCGCAGGGGATCGACCGTGCGGGCGCCCATGAACATCCGCTGCTCGCGGGCCACGAAGAAGAAATTGTCCACCCGCGGTCCCGCAAGCTGCTTCGCTTCGGGCGAGCCGGGCTTCGACTCCCAGTAGGGCGCGAGGTCCGCTTCGATCGCCTTGCCCAGTGAGATCATCTGCTCCACGTTGTAGCCGGGCGGCGGCTTCAAAATGCCGATGACGAGGTTCCGGTTGCCTTCCGGCAGGTACTCGGTCTGCGGCATCAGCACCCACGCGCCAAAGAGCGAGCCACCGATGAACCCGGCGACGATCAACGTCCGCCACAACAGGTTCCACCGCGAGCGCTGCAGCCAGTCGATGCTGGCGGCGAAGCCGTCGTTCACACGCGTTCCAAAGCCGACGACGCGCGCCAGCACGCCAGGCGTGGCGGATTTCGCGCTCGTCGCGCGGCCGTTTTCTCGTCCGCGGTGCGGCTTCAAAATTCGGCGGGCGGCGGTGGGAATGACGGTGATCGAGACGATCAGCGACAGCCCCACCGCGCAACTGATGGCGATGGCGATATCGCGGAAGAGCTGGCCCGCCTGCCCCTGCACGAAGATCACGGGGATGAACACCGCCAGCGTTGTGGCCGTTGAAGCCACGACGGCCCCCCAGACTTCCGTCGCCCCGCGGACCGAGGCCGTCTCGGGATCTTCGCCGTTCTGGTAGCGGCGGTAGATGTTTTCGAGCACGACGATCGCGTTGTCGACCACCATGCCGACGGCAAAGGCCATGCCGGCCAGGCTGATGACGTTGATGCTCCGCCCCAGCCCGCGCACGAACAAGAACGTGGCGATCACGCTGATGGGGATCGCCAGCCCGATGATGATCACGCTCCGCCAGCTTCGCAGAAACAAGAGCAGCACGAGCACGGCCAGCGTGCCGCCCAGGTAGATGTTGCCCTGCACCAGCGAGGTCGCAGAGTTGAGGTAATCGGTCTGGTCGTAGACCTGCTCCAGCTCCAGGCCCTGCTGCTTGAGGATGCCGCCGTTGAGCTCCGCCGTGGCGATCCGCAGCGAGTCGCCCCAGATGCGCTTGGCCTGCGTGAGCTCCAGTTGCGTGATGTCGCCATTGCCGTCGAGGTCCAGCTCCGGAAGCGGCGGTCCCATGATCTCGATGAGGTTCGTCTGCGGGGCCTGCTGGGCGTTGATGGCGATGGAATCGACGCCCTTCTGCCGCACCGTGCCGTCGGGCTTTTTGTACGAGAGTTCCACGCCGGCCACGTCGGACACGCGGACCGGGGACTTCTCGCGCCAAGCGACGATCGTGTCGGCAACCTGCTGCGGGCTGGTGTACTGGCCGATGGTGCGGACGACGTTCTTGCTTTTGCCTTCCCAGATATCGCCGCCCGAGGTGTTCTTGTTTTCGGCCCGCAGCACGCGGTGTAAATCGGCAATGGTGAGGTTGCGGGCGGCCAGCCGCGCGGGATCGACGACGACGCGGAACTCCTGCTCCTGCCCGCCCAGCACGTTGGCGTTGGCGACGCCGCGAACGCGCTCGAAGCGGGCCTCGATGGCGTCCTGGGCGAACTTCCGCATGCGGGTGGGGTCGTTCTTGCCCTTCACCAGCGCCTTCAGCTCCGGATGCCGCACGCTCAGCTTGTCGAGCACCGAGATCTCGATCTTTTCATCCCCGGCGATCATCGGCTGAAGCACGGGCGCGAGCCGCGGGTGACGCTCGACGAAAACGGCCAGCTCTTCCGGCGAGGGCACGAGCGGCCGCAGGATGAACCACGCGATGGCGTTGGCGTTGGGGTTGACGGTGGTGATGACCGGCTCGTCGGCGTCCTCGGGATATTCGGGCACCTGGTTGAGTTTGTCGCGGACCTTGGCCGCCGCATCGCCCAGATCGACGCCGACCTCGAACTTCAGCGTGATGGTGGCCATCGAGTCGGCGCTGACGCTGTCGAGCTCGCGCATGCCCTCGACGCTCTTGAGCTGCTCTTCCTGCTCCTCGACAATCTCCCGCTCGATCTCCTGGGCGCTGGCGCCGGGCCAGAGCGTGGTGACGGTGATCTCCGGCTCTTCCACGTCCGGGGTGAGTTGCACCGGCGTGCCGAAGTAAGCCAGCAGCCCGAAGAGCACCGCGAGAATGACTCCCACGGAGACTTTGACGGGGTTCTGGATGGCGAAGCGGATGAAATGCATTGTTTCAAATGTCCAATGACCAATGACCAATGACTGCGGGCGGATGTTTGATCTGGTTAGCCAAGCGGTTTTCGACTTATGTCAGCACCAGAGCGGCCGCCCATCGATTCGGCAATTCGGCATTTGCGTGCCGGGACATCTCCGACCACTGACCGACGCCCCCCTCAAGGCATTGGTCATTGGTCATTAGTCATTGGTCATTCTTTGAGGAGCGCTTCCACTCCCGGCTGCACCGGAGGCTTGAGGTTTTCGCCGCCTTCGGTGACGACGAACGTGCCGCCCGTGAGCTTGTGCTCCGATTGCGACGCATCGACCAGCGGCAGCACCTGGATGTAGTTGCCGTCGCTGATGCCGGGTTCCATGGGAACGTGCAGCGCCTTGCCGGCGAGACCCTTCTCCGGGCTGAACGCGGCCGCCCGGTCGTCCGGCTGGAAGATGTAGACGCTCATGCCGTGCGTGCTGCGGACGAGGGCGTCCTTGTGAACGAGCACGGCGGAGACCGGCGCGCCGGTGAAAGTGACTTCGGCCATCATGCCTTCGTTCAAGACCGGCAGCCGCTCGTCGCCCATGCTGCGGAACTCGTTCTTGAGGCGGACCTTGACGGGAAAGCCGCGGGAGCCCTGCTCCCAGTCGCTGCGGGGGACGATCATCGAGACGTTGCCCGTCCACTCGCGCGGCTCGACGCCGGGCACGCGGACGGTGACGGCGCCGCCGGGCTGCACGTGGCCGAGGTCGCGCTGATCGACGTTGACCACGACGTCGACTTCATCCAGCCGGGCCAGCGTGACGATGGGATCGCCCTTGGAGAGCCATTGGCCGACGTAGGTGCGCTCGGCCGTGACCCAGCCGTCGAAGGGGGCCAGCGTGGTGCGCTTGGCCTTTTCGGCTTTGAGGAACTCGACCTGCTCGAACTGGGCGTCGTGGCGGGCCTTGGCCTGCTGGATGGGTCGGCTGGCTTTCAGCCGCGCGAGCGAGGTGCGGGCGGCGCTGAGCGTTTCGCTGGCGGCTTCCGATTTCTCGAGCGCGTCGTCGAGCAGGTCCTGATTGGTGGCGTTGCGGCCGAACAACTCGCGGGCGCGGTCGAGCTTCTGGCCGGCATAGCGGGCGAGGATCTCGGCGGCCCGCACGCGCGATTCGGCTTCGCGGATCTCCTCGGGATGCGTCTCCTGGAGCGACTCCCATTCGGCCCGGCGCTCGGCGAGGGTGGCTTCGGCTTCGGCAATGCCCAGGTCCGTGGACTTCATCAGCAGGACGGACAGCACCGTGCCTTCCTCGACAAACTGCCCCTGCTCGATGTCGAAGTCGATCACGACGCCTTCCGCCCCGGAGGCGACGACGCTGGTGCGCCGCGGGATGATGGTACCCACGACCGTCACCTTCGGCGCGACCGGTCGCTCGACCGCGGGAGCCACCCGCACGAGCACTGTGCGGGCCGGGCCGCGTGCGGCGGCTCCACCCCCGGCTTCCTGGGCCTTCGATTCACCGCCACAACCGGCAAAAGCCAGCGGGAGGGCCAGCGCCGCGAAAACGGCCAGCGTGGAACGAACGGTTCGGAGAGACAGGGGCGTATTCATCGGCGGGTCTCATACGGCGGGAGAGTTTCGTGGACGGGCTTCAGTTGGAGGCGTGGGCTTCTGCCAGCCGCGAGCCCGGGCCGGTCGTGACACCGAGGTTCTCGCGGATGCGGGCGCAGGTTTCCTTGAAAAACGCGAGGTCCCCGGCGGGAATGCCCCGCGTGGCTTGCTCGCGGACGCGGCGGCAACAGGCGACCATCCGCTCCCACACGGCCTCGGCCTTGTGGCTCACGCGGATGCGTTTCTTGCGGCGGTCGTCGGGGCACGACTCGCGGTCCAGCCAGCCGTCGCGTTCCATGCGGGCGAGGATGCCCGCCAGCGTGGGGGCTTCGATGCTCATGCGTTCGGCAAGTTCCGACTGCGAGAGCCCGCCCTCGCAGGCGAGCCAGGCCAGCACTTCCCACTGGCGAAACGTAATGCCTTCGCGGGCCAGTTCTACGTCCAAAGCCCGCCGCAGCGCGTGCGAGGTGGTTGCCACCCAGCAGCCGACGCTTTCCTCAAAGTCATATTCCAGCACTGGTAGGCTCCAGTTGATTAGCGTGCTAACATTCTATCCCATCTTAGGTCCGGGGACAGCGGAATCAAGCCGCGAGTCGTGTGGATTGAAATCCACACTACGGGCTTCGAGACGCGTCGGGCTTCCGGGTCCGGGCCGCAGGTTCTTGACGCTCGGGGCCGAGGCCGCAAGAATTGAACTTGTCGCTTTCCCGCACGCTTTACCCGCCACTCGCTCGACTGCGAAGGAGCATCTCATGCGCACCCGGCTCGCTTTGGCCGCCGCCGCCCTCGTCGTTTCCGCCAGTTTCGCTCAAGGATCCACCATCAAGGGGCAGTACCTCGAAGCCCGCACGTGCAGCGTGTACACCGGGCCGTGCTTCGGCAATGCCGAGATCGGACTGGCCGGCAAAGAAGCCGTGCTGGCGTGGAAGGTCGACCGCGGCACGTGGAACGACGTGGCCCTCGACGGGCTGAGCGTGGCGCTGGTGCTCTCTTCGGAAGGCACGCTGGGCTTCGACGAGGTGTTCGACATGCAGGCCGGCAAGATCGAATCGGTGATCCTTGTCGATGAGGACGCGACTTCGCAGCAGCGGGAGGCGCTGGTGGACTTTGTGAAGCAGTCGGCCGAGCGGCTGACGCAGAACGTCCGCAAGGTCGAGACGGTGCCGATGTCGCTGGAGAACGACCACCTGGCGGGGAAGGGCGTGTTCGCCGCGGGCGAGCTGGCGAAGATCGAAACCCGCGAGTTGCGCCAGGACGACTGCGTGTGCTCGAACGAGCTGGTGTTCTACCTGCCCCTGACCGAAGTGGACAACTTCAGCCCGGCGTACTCGAAGGTGAATACGTTCAAGGGCGAAGGGCTCAACAAGCGCTGGACCGCCGGAGGGGAGCGCGGCGCCTTCCTCGCGACATTCCGCAAGTAGAGCGCTGCACCAGCGATCTTTCGAGAATGGGGACGGGCACGCGCGCTGCTTGCCTCTTCGCGTCTCTTTCGCGAAGAGGCAAGCATGACTGCGAGTCTGTCCCCTGTTCGTTTGCGCCGGGTCAGCTTCGATTGCGCCGCGTCAGCGTTCGCGCGTCTGCACGAACAGCGCCTTGCGCTCGCCCGGGAGCGTGAAGTCGAACCCGCAGGCGCGGAAGAATTCGTCCGTGGACGTGATCGCCATCACTTCCAGCACGTCGCGCTCGCGGGCCCGCTCGACGCACGCCGCCACCAGCCGGCTGCCCACGCCCTGCCCCTGCAGCTCCGGGGCCACCGCGAGGCTGCGGATCTCGCCGAGCTTACTGGAGTAAATCTCCAGCGCCCCGAAGCCGACGATCGTTCCGTCGCGCTCGGCGATGAAGCCGTGCCGCACCAGTTCGTCCATCTCCGCGATCGTCCGCGGCAGGAGCACTCCGGTTGCCACGAACGGCTCGATGAAGCGGTCGAGTGCCGGCACGTCTTCGAGTCGCGCGGGGCGGATCGTAACTGCGTCTGGCACGGTCGCCATGACAGTTGCTCGTCCCGGAGGGACGCCTGAGAGTAGCCCGGCGATTCATCGCCGGGGACAGAAGCCAGAGGAGCTCGAAGTCCCTACGGCACGGCTGATAAACGCTGATAAACCACGGCGAATGTGGATTCCCATCTCAGTCGTCCCGTCGGGACTCAAGTTAATGCCTGGCGGCGCTGTCCCGCCAGTGAACTGGCGGGCTATTCTCAGGCGTCCCTCCGGGACGCGATCGCGGCTATGCCGCCCTGGCATGGATGCGCGGTCATCCACACAACGACGTCCTGTGCGTCTGGCATCGGCTCCGGCGCACCGATAGGATGAAAGTCTGCCCGATGACGACCGGCCGCGATCCGCCTTTCTCTCCGATGCACTACGTTCCCGAATCTGCCCGCGAATTCTTGCAGGAGGATCCGGCCGCGCGGGCGGACAGCCGCTCGTGGAGCTTTCACTACCGCTCCGCGCCTATCTATCTGTTGACCCTCGTCGTCGGCTTCCTGCTATTAGCCGATTTCGTCATCGCGGCCGTGGGAGATGCGGCGCTGCTGGAGTACCGCCGGCTGTTTGGTTTCCGCCTGGCGCTGCTGGCGGCGGTGCTGGGTGGGTCGCGGATCCTGTACCAGACGCTGGAGAACCTCTTCGAGGGCCGCGTCGGGGCCGACCTGGCGATCACCATTGCGGCCCTGGCGGCGATCGTGCTGGGCGAGCATGAGACGGCGGCGCTGGTCGTGTTCATCGCGCTCTGCGGTGAAAGCATCGAAGGCTATACCGTGGACCGGGCGCAGGGGGCCATCCGCGGCGTGTTCAACCTGCAGCCGCCGGTCGCGCACGTGCTGCGCGACGGCCGCGAGGTCGATCTGCCCGTGGAGCAGGTGGCCGTCGGGGATACGCTCACCGTGCGTCCGGGCGAGCGGGTGCCGGTGGACGGGCGGGTGACGTCGGGGGCCTCCGCCATCGATCAAAGCGCCCTCACCGGGGAGAGCCTGCCGGTGGACAAGGCGGCCGGGGATGAGGTGTTCACCGGCACGCTCAATCACTTCGGCTCGCTGACCATTGCGGCCGAGAAGGTGGGGCAGGACACGACGCTGGCGCAGGTGATCCGGCTGGTGGCCGAGGCCGCCGAGCGAAAGGCGCCGCTGGAGCGGACGGCCGACCGGCTGGCGCGGCTGTTTCTGCCGGTCGTGCTGGGGGCGGCGCTCGTGACCGTGGTGGGCTGGAAGCTGGCGACGGGTGACTGGTCCTCCGGCCTTCGCCCTGCATTGGCCGTACTGGTGGTCGCGTGCCCGTGCCCGCTGGTGCTGGCGACGCCGACGGCCGTCATGGCGGCGCTCGCCTGGCTGGCGCGAACCGGCGTCGTTGTGAAAGGCTCCGCGGCCCTGGAGCGGCTGGCGGAAATCGACACGTTCGCCTTCGACAAGACCGGGACGCTCACCCGCGGCCGCCTCGTGCTCGGCGAAGTGCGGCTGACGCCAACGGCGCAGAGCCGGGGCCTCGACGAGAAGGAATTATTGAGGACGTCGGCCGTCGCCGAACGTCACAGCGAGCACCTGCTGGGCCGGATGATCGTCCGCGAAGCCGAAGATCGCAACGTCGTCGTTCCCGCGCCGGACGAGTTCGCAGCGCATCCGGGCGCCGGCGTGAGTGCGCGGGTGCGAGCGACGAATCTCGGTCCGTGGGCGGGGCGACCGGCAACGGATGCGGGGACGGCGAGCGTCCTCGTCGGCAACAGACGGCTGCTGGCCGATCACAACGTGCCGCTGTCCGCGGAGTTCGAGGCCGAAGTCACCGCATTGGAAGCGGCCGGTCAGACGGTGCTGCTGACCGCCGTCGATGGCGAACTGCTGGGGGCGATCGGCGTCCGCGATTCGCTCCGCGCCGAAAGCCGCACGGTTTTGGCCGGCCTGCGCGAGGCGGGCGTTGCACGCATCGTGCTGCTCACCGGCGACCGTTCGGAACCGGCGGAGGCCACCGCGGCGGCGCTGGGCCCCATGGACGGAGTCGAAGCGCAACTGCTGCCCGCCGACAAGGCCCGCTGGGTCGAAAACGAGATCGCAGCCGGACGCCGCGTGGCCATGGTGGGTGATGGCGTGAACGATGCGCCGGCGCTCGCGGCCGCCACTGTCGGACTGGCCATCGGAAAGACCGGCAGCGATCTGGCGGCGGAGGCCGGCGACCTCGTGCTGATGGGCGATCCACTTCGCCCGCTGCCTGGACTGGTGCGGCTCTCGCGCGAGCTGGTCCGCAACATCCGGCAGAGCATCTTCGTGTTCGCGTTCGGCATGAACGCGCTGGGCGTGTTACTGTCCGCGTGGGGCGTGCTGAACCCTGTCGCGGCGGCGGTGTTTCACGAGCTGTCATCGCTGGCGGTGATGATCAACGCGCTGCGACTGTTGTGGTTTGAGCGCTGGGATCGCACGCGGCTGGGTCGGTTGTCGGAACGGCTGGCCGGCGGCGCCGACCGGTTGACGGAAGCACTGTCGCCGTCGCGGCTGGTGTACCGGCTGGTCGACAATGCCTCGCTGCTGGTGCGGCTCGCCATCGCGGCTGTCGCGCTGTGGTGGCTGACGACGAACCTGGTGGTGATCGCCGAGGACGAACGGGCGCTGGTCACGCGGTTCGGCCGGCTGGAAGCAGAACTGTCTCC
>JAHWKJ010000675.1 GCA_019347905.1 Planctomycetota bacterium | reverse complement strand
GGACGTCGCGGTTCCTCATCTGGTGGGCGCCCGTGGCGGCCTATTATGCGGTGCTGCACGGCAACTGCGTGCTGCGGGGCGAGCGGAGCACAAGGCCGGCCGACGATCTGGCGCCGCGGCGGAGCCTGTGGACCATTGCCTCGATCGGCATCGTGGCCTTGCTGTTCCTCGTGACGCCGCTGGGTGTCGTGACGACGAAGCACGCCCGCGGGCAGGACGTGAAATGGCCTGCCGGCCGCGGCCTCTCGAACATGACGCCGGTCGCCGCCACGCAGTACCTCAGGCAGAATCCGCCGCGGGGACTGGTCTACAACACTTACGAATGGGGCGATTACCTGATCTGGGCCGGCCCCAAAGGCATCGACGTCTTCGCCGGCTCGCACGCCCACGTCATGCCCCGCGAAATCTGGCTGCAGTACCTGTGGATTCTGGAAATGAAATCAGGCTGGAATTCGGCTCTGGCCCGCTATGGCGTGAACGCGGTCATGCTCGACCCGGAACGCCACGAAGATCTCGTGGGCGAACTCCGCCGCAACGAGGAATGGCAGATCGCCTTCGAGCGCAACGACCGTAGCGAGCAGTCCATCGTGTTCGTCCGCCGCAGGCCGATTTGAATTCGGCCGCGGTCGTTCAATTTGCTTCGCGGGTTCAGCCGCAAGAAGGCACAAATGACGCAAAAGGGGGAGAAGCATTCGGGTGCACTTCTTGCGACTCCTGTGCCTTTTTGCGGCAAAGATCCCTCAGGCGAACTTTAAGCATTCAAACCTCTGTCTTCGGATCAAACCGATGCATCGCGGCCGTTTCTCGCTGAAGGTGTTTCTGAGTCTTCAGGCGCTCGCGCTTGCGGTTTTTAGCGTGGCGTGGGCGGGGTTATCGCCGCGGGCCGCGGACCGGTTGCAGGAGGCCGTGAGCGGGCGACCGGCGATGCCCGGCGTGCGGCCGGCGCGGAACGAGCCGCTCGAGATCGAACCCTTGTACAACGAAGAGAGCGTCGTCAGCGACGGAGAGCTGGCGGCGGTACTGCGGCTGGTGCGGCCGAAGTTCGATAAGGAGCACATCAAGCCGAACTTCGTCGAGCACGCGCTGCGGGCGTGGGGCGCCGACGCCCGCTTTGCCGATCCCGCAGTAATGTCGGGTGCCGACATGCGCGACTTCCTGCTCGACAAGAGCCGCTACGTCGGGCACTACGGCCGCGAGGTGCGGCCGCTCCTCGTCGACCGTCCGCGGGGCGTTGCCATTCGCTGGGGCGACGACGACACGGCCAGCATCCACCACGACCACCTGCTGGCGAGTCTGACCGAAGCGGGCGTGCCGCTCGACCAGCGGGTGTATCCTCCCTCAGGACGCCGCATGACGATGAACGACGTGCTGCAGGAGGCCCTTCGCGACTTCCGGCTGGACGAGCGGGAGACCGAGTGGTCGGTTCTGGGTTTCGGACTGTGGCTGGCGCCGGAAACCACGCACTGGACCACCAGCGACGGCCGCACGGTCTCGTTCGACCTCCTGGCCCGGCGATTGATGCGCGGCTGGAAGGAGTACGGCGTGTGCAGCGGGACGCATCGCGTGTATTCGCTGATGGCCCTGTGGCGGCTGAACGAGCGCTTTAATCGCCGCGTGCTGTCCGAGGACGTGGCCCGCGAAACATGGGCGTGGCTGGAAGAGGTGCGCGACGCGATCCGCGATTCGCAATTCGACGACGGCCGCTGGCCGCCCAACTGGCCCGAAGGCCGCCGCGCGAAGGAGAACCCGGAAAACGCTCCGGAGTACCAGCAGGTGATCGCCACCGGCCATCACTTGGAATGGCTGGCGATTGCCCCGGTGGAACTCCATCCCCCGCGCGAACAGATCGAAAGGGCCGCCGACTGGGTGATCTCGACCACCACCTCCAAGACCGAAGAGGAGATCGTCGGCTACTACACGTTCTACAGCCACGTAGGCAACGCGCTGGCGCTATGGCGCGGCACCCGGCCAGCGGAGTTCTGGACGAAATGGACCAGCGAACACCCGGAGACCGAGGCCGCACTGCCTCCACCGGCCGCGGACGAACCAGCCGACGGCGGGAACGACGCACTGCTTCCGCCGCCGCCAAAGCCTTGAACGAACGCCGTGCGGAGGATTTGGAACACTAATTCACACTCATCTCCACTAATCGGATTCGGTCTTTCTGCCTTCCGGTACTATTTAGTGTGGATTAGTGAAGATTAGTGTTCCCCTGCTTCGGCGTTCGGACGCTGACGGTGGGATTCTCTGATTTCACGGCTTCTTCGCCCGCGGGTTGATCGGACGCCGCGGAGGGCCGGTGCGGGCGAGCTTCTTCTGCACGTGAGGCAGCTTGGTTGCCGGTCGGCGCGGCTGGCGCCGCTCCTGCTTCGACATGAATCGACCTCACCCGCGGATCAGTGTACCAACCGCGGCTGTCGAGGCGCGCGCTGTGCGAGGCTGGCTTCGCGGAACGTCATCGCGCGGGACGTCGACGGGCACGGCCGGCCCACGGGGCTTCTGCTCCTCATCGGATGTCGAATCGGCCGGAACGCCGCCGTCGCCTTCCGCAGTCGTGGAGGTATTCTCCGTTTCAGCCGGTGGCGCACCATCCTTGTCGGCGTCATTCTGCGGCTGCGGAGCCGCGTCGTCCGCATCGGGAAGGACGTTCTGCAACCAGCCGCGCAGTTGCAACAGCAGCTTCAGCGGCGTCGGCGACAGTCCCTGGCCGAAGGCCGACCAGAAGTCGTCAATCGTCTGTTGCCGCTCCGCGTCGCCATCCGCTCCAAACAGCAGCGTCTCCAGCGGCGTCTGGTCCACGGCGTCCTGCAGCGTTTCAGCCGCCTCGCCGAAATAGCGCTGAAGCTGCTGCCAGAATCCGCCGAGCCGTTCGGGAAGATCCTCGAACGGGTTTTGCGGCCGCACGGCGAGCTGTTCATCGCCCTCGGCACCAACGCGCAGCCGCAGGTCGTTGATGGCCAGGGCGGCATCGGTGGCGAGGGCCAGGGTCTCGCTGCCGGCGGCATCGAAGCCGAAGAAGCCGGCCACCGCGTCGGCCGACTGATTCGCCAGCGCGAAGGCCAGGCCCA
>JAHWKJ010000125.1 GCA_019347905.1 Planctomycetota bacterium | reverse complement strand
GGTCCTGCTGGGCAATGGCCATACAACCGGCCGCCAGGCCGAAGCCGACGGCGCCGGGAATCGCTCCGCCAACTGTGATGATCGGGATTCCGAGCGGCAGGGCGGACAGGACGTAGCAGTACCAGGGCAGACGGTAATCGGCTGCGTGTGGGGCGGCCGCTTCTCCGCGAAGGTACGACGCCAGGTCGGCGGCCAGGGCGTTTTGATAGCTGCCGAATTTCGTCACCGTCAGCGTCAGTTCATTGCCTTCGCACTCGACGCGCAGCTTGTTTGAGCCCAGATACTCCGCCGGGCTGCCGACCGGCAGCACGAACAGCGTTTTCTTCCGGCGGTTCAGCTCCAGCCCTTCGTCCCCGACGCGGCACTGGAACGTGCCGCGGGCGAATTCCGGCGGATTGGATTTGACTCCCACGGAGAATTGCATGGACGCTCTCGTCGTCATTCAGTGTGGATGGGGCGCATCGTCAACCCGGAGTTGGTTGCTCGCCATTGCGCTCTCGGCTTTCGTACAACCGGCGGGCCATTTCGTGCCAAACCAGTCCGCCGGCGATGAGGCCCAGCCCGACGAGCCAGATTCTACGCTCCACCCAGCACGCCAGAAACAGACATGCGACCAGTCCCAGCGCGGGGACCAGCGGGTGATACTTTCGCAGGTCCCGCGGCAGTCGCAGAGCGGCGAGGTTGGCGAGCGCGTAATAGATCAGCACGGTGAAGGCGCTGAACGACCACGTCGTCTTCACGCTGCCGATCGACACGGCGAGATACAGCGTCATCGTCACCACGAGTGTCAGTACGATCGCGCGCGGGATCGTAACCTCAGGTTCGCGGACCTTTTCTCCCAGAGTGGCGATCCGTCCGTAGCCGGTGTAGGCGACGAACATCAAAGCGCAGGCCTCCAGCAGGCCCGCAACCGGACAAGACGTCTCGGCAGCGGGACCACCGAAGAAGGGTGTGAGGTGATCCGTGCCCGAGCGCCACGCCAGCGGCAGGCCTGCCACGACAAACAACACGAGAGCACTCAGCGTGACCGCGACAATCACCGCATTTGCCTGACTGGACCGCCGGATCCCGCTCAGCACCAGCACCGTGAGCACCGCGACGGCGGTCACACCGAGCGGCACCTGCCACGCCGTGCCGCGCACCTCGAAAACGTTCAAGGCATAACCGCTGAAGCCCAGCGCGGCCGTCGCGGCGGACGCCGTCTTCGCGCACAGGAACATCCAGCCGGCCGTGAAACCCAGCCGCGGGCTGAGATACTTGTATCCGTACTCGTAGGTGCCTCCGCTCACGGGATGGCTCGCCGCAAGCTGGGCGGCGCTCAGGCCGTTGAAGACGGCGACGGTGGCGGCCGCGGCAATCGCCAGGATGACGGCGGGACCGGCCACGCCCGCGGCAATCCCGAGGCTCACAAACACGCCGGTCCCGACGATCGAGCCCAGCCCCATGAAGACTGCGCCGGCGAGTCCGACCTCGCGCTTGAGCATCGCGTTCACGTCAGCTCCGCTCAACGACTTTGCCCAAAAAAGGGGACTGTCCCCCTCCGGTGCGTCGTGGGAATTCCGCGGGCTCAACACGAAGGGGACTGTCCCCTTTTTTGGGCGAAGCTGAGATCGGCACTCAGCCTTCGGGCGTATCGAGCAGTTCCTGCAGGCGCGCGGCGAGTTCGGGCGGCAGCCGGTCCTTCCACGAGGCGTCGATCAGGCTGATGTCGAGCATGTCGCGGAGGTGCATTCGATCTTTGTCGCGAAACGACGTCAGCTTCATCCGCACGAGAGCCTCGAGGTCGACGATGCGGAAGTCCTCCGCGGCCTCGGATTCCTCGATGTCCGGGGCCGGGGCGGCGTACTCCGGGCGGACCTTCTCCCCCGCGAACAAGACGTGCACGGCATCGCGGGCCTTGGCTCCCGGCCCGTCGAGGAAGAAGTCGATGCCGCCGGCGTGCCGATAGATGAAGCCCGCCGGCTCCAGCGCCGCTTTCACCCGCTCGAGGTCTTCCCGGCGGATGAGCAGGTCCACGTCCTGCGTGTTTCGCACGGCCGACTCATCCACCCGCGAGACCCAGGCGGCGACGGCGTTCCCGCCGATGACCGCGTAGGGCACGCCGGCTCGTTCCAAGGCCGCAGTCGCCCGCAGCAGTCGTTCGCGTACTTTCTCCACGGCTCGAATCATCCTTTCCCAGGAGACGGGGCCGAGAACCAGTTCGGGCATAGGTGCTACCTGCGGAAATGACGAATGACGAAGCCCGAATGTCGAAAGAATTGCGAAGTCCGAATGCCGAAGGTGCTTCCAAGGAAGGTACCACCACGGGCAATTCCGCCGCAATCCCGCTGTGCCGCCCGCCCTGCGGCGACAATGGCTCGCAGTGCTACAGCGCGCGCTTCAGTTCGTAGAGCAGCCGCGCGTAGCGCGCGAGCAGCAGCAGGATCAGCACCAGCCCGACGAGCAGCGCGATCAGCGCCACAATCGGGATCGCCCGCGCGGCGATAATCCCGAACAACATCGCGCCGATGATGACGCCGCCCATCGTCAGGATGCCATTCGCGCGCCGCACCAGGTCCTGCCGGTCGATGTAATGGGACAGCCGCCCCAGAAAGATCACGAACAGCACGTAAGCCAGGAGGCCCGCCAATCCCAGAATGGAGTTCACTTCTCTTGGGAACTCGACAGCGAACGAGGCCAGTGAAACTGCGATGGTGACCGTGTCGATCGCCACCGAAGTAAAGATGGCCCCGCTGGCGCCCACCGCGCGTGGAACAGACAGGCAGAACAGCTTGCCGATAAAGCCGATGATCATGCCGATGATGCGCACGATCACCGCGATGCGAATCACGTTGAACGCCGACGCTTCTGCGGCCGCATCTCCACGCCGGACCGCGTTGACCAACTGGAAGCCGAAGAAGACCATCACAATCGTGGCCAGCACCACGATGATGAGCGCATAATAGACGAGCGAGATGCCGCTCTTCACTTTCTGCAGCGCGGGATCTTCCGTCTCGACGCGGCCTTCAAAGCTCTCGCCGCACGAGGGACAGGCGATTGCGGCGTCGGCGGCCCATTCGCCGCACATCGGGCAGGTCTTCATCGCGGCTCCACGCTGAGAGACTTACTCACGAATGCAGCCACTGTAACGGCGAGGGATGGGCATGGAAACGTCCGTACCGGCTTGGCACGTCGATGCGCTCAAATCGATGCAGTCGCTAAAGACGGGAACCGCAAACGGCGGACTGATGGAATTGCGTCCGCCGGGCGGCTCGTCGATTGAGGGACGCGAGGCGGAAGCGTAGCATACCGCACAGTGACTGTACCCAGTCGAGTTCCCAGTGCGGCCGCTTTCACGCCAGTCGATTCGGCGAGGCTCCCATGCCAGAGACTCTTTCCGTGCGTCTTTCCGCAGATGAGCGCGCTCTTGTCGCCAAAGGTTTGCGGTACGTCCGCAGCGAAGTGCTGCTGACCGTGGACGACCCCGATGCCGAGCACGATGCCGAACGCGAGCGGCAGTTGCGCGCGGTCGAGAGGTTGCTGGAACGCGTCGAGGCACTGGAACCGGCGACCGCACCGGCCTGACGCGACGCACCGTAGCGATTAGCAAGAGGCCGCGAGTGATGGCAGCTCCCAATGTGCTCCAGCTCAACCGTCGCGAGTTCTCGCAGGCCGCTGCCGGTGCGGCGGGTCTGTCGGCCCTGGCCGGCGTCGGCCTTGCGGACGAGAAGGACGCGGCCCCCATCGGCGGCAAGGCCCGCGCCTGCATCTTTCTGTGGCTCGGCGGAGGCATGTGTCACGTCGATACGTTCGACCCCAAGCCGCTCGGCGATCCCTCGGGGAAGAAAGCGGGCTCCGCATACCCGGCCATTGCGACGGCGATTCACGGCGTGCAGGTCTGCGAACATTTGAAGCGGACGGCCGGCGTCATGGACCGCGCCGTGCTACTGCGGTCGGTGACGCATCCGCTCTCCAGCGAGCACGCCGCCCCCACGAACCTGTTCAAGACCGGCCGGCCCACCAGCGGGACGATCGTCTATCCCTCGATCGGCTCGATCGTCAGCCACGAACTCGGGCCGCAGGCCGAGGGCGTGCCGGCTTACGTGGTGATGGGCTATCCCAATGTCACCCGCGGCCCCGGCTTTCTCGGCGCGAAGTACAGCTACCTCTATCTGACCGATACCGCATCCGGCCCCAACGGTCTGAAGCGACCTCCGGACGTGGACGACAAGCGGCTCGAGCGTCGTCTCGCGGTGCTGTCGACGCTCCGCAGCCGCTTCCGCGCGAAAGTCGGCGATGATGCGAAAGTCCGCGACTACGACGAGACGATTTCCGAAGCCCTGCGGCTGGCCGGGCCACAGTTCTCCAGCGTATTCGAGCTCGATCGCGAGCCGGCCGAGGTTCGCAATCGTTACGGCGGCGAGTTCGGACAGCGGTGCCTCTTGGCGCGGCGACTGGTCGAAGCCGGCGTGCGGTTCATCGAAGTCTCGTTCAACCTGAACTTCCTCAACGGCACCGGCTGGGACACGCACCGTCACGGGCAGAAGGACCAGCACCGGCTGATCCAGGATCTCGACCAGTCGCTCGCCGCCCTCATCGAAGACCTGGAGCGGCGGCGGCTGTTCGACTCCACGCTGGTTGTGCTGGCCACCGAATTCGGACGACCGCCGGAGTTCGACGGCGGCGGCGGACGCGGCCACCAGTCGGCGGCGTTCAGCACGGTGCTGTTCGGCGGCGGCCTCAAACTGGGGCAGGCGATCGGCGCGACCGACGAGTTCGGCCGCAAGGTCACAGAGCGGCCGATCTCACTCCCGGACTGGCACGCGACGATCCACACGGCCCTCGGCATCGACCCGGCGAAAGAACTGTATGCCGGCGAACGCCCCGTGCCCATCACCGATCACGGCCGGCCCATCCGCGAAGCCTTCGCCTGACTACGAGCCGCGGGCGTCTCGAAAGTTCGTAGTGTGGATTTCAATCCACACGGCCGACGCTGCACGCGTGCGTCTCACGATTTGGTCGTGTGGATTGAAATCCACACTACCGATGCTCCACGGCCCGGCGACCTCGGAACCCGGGAATCACTGGCGGGCGGCACGCAGCTTGCTTCCTCGGGTGCCGCTTGCCCAACGTGCTCTTTCCAGGTGAAGCCATGCGACTTCGACAATTGACGCTCAGCGACTCTTCGGCAGGAACCCGCCGCGACTGGGCTTTCGGCCTCAAAGGCCGGTTGGCGACCTTTGCGCTGTTGGCCACCAGCCTGGCGTGCTGGCATCCGGCCCGGGCCCAATTTGCCGAGGAGGCCGACAGCGATGCTCTGAGCGAAGAGGTCGCGTCGAACTCCGGTCAATCCGTTTCCAGCGACGGCGTCTCTCAGTCGGAGCGGGAGAAGGTCGAGCAGGGCATCCTGGAACGGCTCAACCGCTTCCGCAAAGAGCACGATCTCGGAGCCGTCAAGTCGAATCCGAAGCTCGAAGAAACGGCCCTGGACTTCGCCCGCTTCATGGCCCGCACCGACAAGTACGGGCACACGGCCGACGGCAATCGCCCGGCCGAACGCGCGAAGAACCACGGCTACGACTACTGCCTCGTGCTGGAGAACATCGCATACCGCTTCCGTTCGACCGGCTTCTCGAGCGGAGAACTCGCCGAGGGCTTCCACACGGGCTGGGTCGAGTCGAAGGGACACCGGGAGAACATGCTCGACCCGGACGTGACGGAAGTGGGGCACGGTCTCGCGCGCAGCGAAGACTCCGGCAAGTATTACGCGGTGCAGCTCTTCGGGCGGCCGAAGTCTGAGCAGATCGAATTCTCGGTCGTCAATCGCAGCGGCGTGGAGCTGGAGTACAAGCTGGGGGAGGAAAGCTTCACGCTTCCCCCGCGCTTCCGCCGCTCGCACATGGTGTGTCGTCCTCGCGCGCTGGTGCTTCCCACCGGCATGACCGACGCGGCCAAGCCCGCGACGAAGAGCTTCACTCCCGAGGGTGGCGAGCAGTTCTTCATCGAGAGCGCCGATGGCAAGTTCTCGATCCGCACCGAAACGGCTGGAAGCTGACCAACGGCCGCGTTTAGCCGCGTCCCAACGGGACGCGCGCCGCTCGCGCGTCCCGCGGGGACGCGGCTAAACGGCGAAACGTCACCTTGAGAACCGCGCGCTCGCGGGGTACAAGGGCGATGCAGACGGTGCGGATGGCGACAACGCGCACCATCGTGCCCGCTGGCTCTCGACTCTCGACTCTCCGCCCTCGACCCCAGGAGCACTCCGCCATGACCGAGCCGATTCGCGTTGCCGTCACCGGGGCCGCCGGGCAGATCGGTTATGCCCTTGTGTTCCGCCTCGCCTCGGGCGAAATCTTCGGTCCCGATCGGCCCGTCGTCCTGCACCTGGTCGAAGTCCCGCCGGTGATGAAGTCGCTCGAAGGCGTCGAGATGGAACTCGACGACTGCGCCTTTCCCACGCTCGCCGGCGTGGTGAAGGCCGACAGCGACCATCTCGAAGATGGCTTCGCCAACTGCAACTTCGTGCTCTGCGTGGGCAGCGTGCCGCGCAAGGAAGGCATGGAGCGGGCCGACCTCATCCGGATCAACGGGCCGATCTTCACCAGCACGGGGAAAGCCATCCAGGCCGCGGCGGCGAAGGACGTCCGCGTGCTGGTCGTCGGCAACCCCTGCAACACCAACTGCTTAATCGCGATGAGCCACGCGCCCGACGTGCCGCGCGACCGCTGGTATGCGATGACGCGGCTCGACCAGAACCGGGCCGTCAGCCAGCTTGCGCAGAAAGCCGGCCGCCCGGTTTCCGCGGTGAAGAACCTCGCCATCTGGGGCAACCACTCGGCGACGCAGTACCCCGATTTCTACAACGCCCAGATCAACGGCCAGCCTGTGCCCGAGGTGATCCGCGACGAAGCCTGGCTGAAGGGCGACTTCATCAAGACGGTGCAGCAGCGGGGAGCCGCGGTCATCAAGGCCCGCGGAGCCTCCAGCGCCGCGAGCGCCGCCAACGCCGCCCTCGACAGCGTTAAGAGCATCATCCGCCCCACGCCAAAGGGCGAATCGTTCAGCAACGCCGTCTGCAGCGACGGCAGCTACGAAATCGACGAGGGCCTCGTCTGCGGCTTTCCGCTGACGACGGACGGCAAAACCTGGAAGATCGTCCAGGGCCTCGAGCACGGCGAGTTCAGCCGCGAAAAAATCGCCGCCACCGTCGCCGAACTCCGCCAGGAACGCGACACGGTGAAGGACTTGTTGCCGTAGAATGAATGTCGTGAGTGCGGGGGCACGTCCGCGGAGACGACATGCCGCTGACCCTGCCGCAATCAACCGCGGATGAGAGTGTCAAACATGCGGATCTCTGCTGACGAAGCGCGATCGTATATCGAACGGTGGAAAGCGGCCGCGCCGCTCCTGGAAGAAATCAAGCGCGAGGAGCTGCGAAATTTCGATTTCGACGCGAGGCGCTCGCATGTGGCAGGGCTGCTTGAGATCGCCGTCCAACATGGGCAGCCGCGGTACACAACTGGCCTCGTGGAATTGAGGCGGCGTCTGCACGAGGTGTTCGGGTGAATCCCCTGTATGCGGCCGCGGTGGAGATTCAGGCGTTCTTCGAATCCCGCGGTTGGCGGTTCTGCATCATCGGCGGCCTCGCAGTCGTTCGCTGGGGGGAACCCCGCGCGACGCGCGATGTGGATGTGAGCCTCTTTGCCGAACTGGGTTCCGAGGAACAGTACATCGATCCGCTGCTCCAGCAGTTTGCCGCGCGAATTCCGGACGCCCGCGATTTCGCACTACAGCACCGGGTGCTGCTGCTGCGAGCCTCAAATGGGATCGAGATCGACGTCACGCTGGCTGCGTTCCCTGTCGAAGAAGCGATGGTGGACCGCGCGACGCCCTTCAAGTATGAGGAAGGAGTCGAGCTGCTTACGGTCTCCGCCGAAGACCTATTCGTGCTCAAGGCAATCGCCGGCCGCGACCAGGACTGGTTGGATGCCGAATCGATTGCAGTCCGGCAGAGCGAGGCGCTCGACTGGACGCTGATCGACCAACAGTTGGCAGATCTTGCCGGGCTTCTGAACGGCTCCGACGCCGTTGAACGCGCCGCCGCCATTCGCCGCCGCGCAAAGACTTGACTGCGAAATCGAAGCCAAACCCAATGCTCTCCATGTCAGCGCAAATCCGCACCACCGTCGTCGGCAGCTATCCGGTGCCGGAGTGGCTGCGCGTGCTGCCCACGATCGGCAACCGGCGCGATGCCGTGCTGGCGGTCACGAAGACGCAGGAGTTGGCGGGGATCGACGTCATCAGCGACGGGGAGTTGTCGCGGTTTGACGTCAATCATCCCGAAACCAACGGCATGATCGACTACTTCGTGCGTCCCATGGGCGGCGTCGCGTCGCGGCTCTCGCGGAAGGAGCTGGAGGCGTTTCACAAGAAGGCGGGGTTTGAGTTCCGTGCGCGGCCGGCGGGCGCGGTGCGCGGCTCGCTCGACGAAGGGGAGCTGGACCTGGCGGCCGATTTCGCCGCCGTCCGCGCGCTCACCGAACGGTCGCTGAAATTCACCGTCACCAGCCCGTACATGCTGGCCAAGACGCTGCTCGACGTGCACTACGGCAGCCTGCACGCGCTGGTGCTGGCGATCGCCGACGTGCTGGCCCGGCAGATTGAGGCCATCGACGCCGATGTCGTGCAGGTCGACGAGGCGAATCTCCCCGGCAGTCCGCAGGATGCGACCATGGCCGCCGAAGGCATTAATCGTGTGCTTGCGGCGGCCAACGGCGAGAAGGGCGTGCACCTGTGCTTCGGCAACTATGGCGGGCAGACGATCCAGAAGGGGTTCTTCCGCGACTTGTTGCCGTTCTTCAACGCGCTGGAATGCGACCACTTGGTGCTGGAGTTCGCCCGCCGCGGCTACGACGAACTGGACGTCTTCCGCGACCTGAAGCCGTCGATCGCGCTGGGCGTGGGCGTGATCGACATCAAGGACAACGAGGTGGAGTCGCCCGACGAAGTCGCGCGGCGGATCGAACACGCAGCCGGGCTGCTTTCGCCCGAGCGGCTGAAATGGGTGCACCCCGACTGCGGGTTCTGGATGCTCCACCGCAGCGTCGCCGACCGCAAGATGCAGTCACTGGTCCAGGGCCGCGACCGGGCGCTGGGCCTCCCGAGAGGCGGAAGCGTCAGCGCCCGGAGTTAGCCGCTTTCGTCCAATCGTACGTCGGTTTGCCGTCAGCCTTTTGCGTCAGTTGCTTGATCAACTCCTCGGCGACCGTTTCGGAGAAGAAGCGGACGGAACCATCACACATCGCGGCGTTGAAACCGTCGGCGTGCAGCCCACCCAGCTTCGGCAGCGGCTTCTCCGGGTCGAAGCGAGTGGGGTCGAAGGGAATGTCTTCCGGCTTCGTCCAGGGAATGTCGCGTTTCGTCTCGACGACGAGAATCGTGTTGGACGGACCGTCGGTAATCTCTCGGAATCGCGTCCCCTCGTCACCATCGAAGACGGTCCCCTCGCCCGTGAGAGCGAAGTAGGACGTGTTGCCGGCCTCGCCGGTGTCATTCGGGCTGCGAAGCACAGCCGGAACCCTCTCGATCAGCTTGCGATTGTGCTCGCTGTCCCAGGGCTCGCCCAGGCGGTATTCGCGGTAGAGATCGAGGCCGTTGAGGTAAGGCAGAATCGCGACACGCCAGCTATGGGGCGTCTTGCCGTCGGGTCCGATGACGACGGCCGGCGGGAAGTGGCCGTTCGCGTCGTAGTAGTTGTGGAAGGCGAGCGCGATGTGCTTGAGGTTATTCATTCCCTGGGTGCGGAGGGCGGCCTCGCGGGCCTTCTGGATGGCCGGCAGCAAAAATCCGGAGACAACCGGACCGACGCCTTCATCCACTGACGCACTGGCGACGATGCGCGCTCCCGGCTCGCTCCGCACTTCGACCGAGGCCAGGAACGCTTCGGCCAGCTTCAGGAACGGTTCGAGCATTGCTCGCTCGCGACGGAATGCTTCTTCGGCTGCCGGCGTCTCTTTCCTCGCCAGTTGTTCGGCCACTCGGAGCTCCTGCTGTTTCGCCGACTTGATCAGATTCTCAAGAGCTTGTCGCTCCTGCGCGTTCTCGGTCTTGGCGAGCAACTCTTCCTGCGCTTGACGCTTGGCGACAAGAGTACGCTGGTATTCCTGAAGCGCCTGGCGGCGCTGAGCTTGGGACTGTACTCGGGCACCGAACAGAGCACCGCCACCCTCGCGAAACTGTGACAGCGCGTTGCGGGCCATCGTGACGGCCGCCTCAAGCGTAGCCTTCACGCGGGCCACATCTTTCTCCTCGTTGCACCACGCCGTCAGCCGCACCGAGAGCTTCTCATCCAGCGACTCGCTCAGCACGACGTGAGTCGTTGCCATCCACAATGGCGAGAAGAGCGCGAGTGCGGCGTGATTGCCCCAGCCCTCGCGAAGCTGTTCCGCGTACCGCTCCCGAAATCCCTTCGTGTCGAACAGCATCGCCCCCTGCTCGCGGGACACCGTCTGCCAGGCGTCGGCCCAGGCCGCGCCGCTCGCGCCCTTCCTACCGGCCGCCACCAGCCGCTGCAGGTCTTCCCCGCGGTCGGCGGCGATTACGGTGCCGTCCTCGGCGAACCACAGGTGCATGCCGCCCTTCACGTCGTAAAACCGCAGGTCGCCCTCGGTTTGCACCTCGTGCTCCACGCGGCCGAGCAGCACGTTGCGATCGATGGGCTTGGCAGGCCGCAGGATGAGACCCAGCGGCCGCGGCGGGCGCGGATCGTCGTCGGCCGGCGGCGCGAGCGCAACGGTCACCGTCGCCGTTTCAGCCAGCGACAGCGCGAACTGCTTCGGGAACTGTTCGTCGAGCGCCTTCACCGCCGGGGCGATGGCCGCGAGCGAGGGCTGCGTCAAAAGTTCCGACGGGCGAAAACCAACGATCAGCAGCGAATCCGGCGGCACGTACGCCAGCGAGAACGGCTGCCGCTCGATCGGCTGCGTCGCGGCTTGCGGCTTCTGTGGCTGGCGATCGTCCTGCGCGACCAGCCCGGGACGCAATCCTGCCACCGCAATGGCGACCACGCCCAGTGCGGCGGCCACGACATAACGGCCTTTCGTTCGTCCCCGAGGGACGGGTGCGGTGTGTCTGAGCATTTCGATTCTCCTGATGAGGGTGCCACGAAGCGGAAGAAATGGACGCACGGCAAACACGGGCCGCCGCTGCGGTCGACGCAGGGCCAGCCTCGCGAGCAATTGCAGGTAGGGTTGCGATCCGCCGGCGGCGCCGGCCGCGTCGGAATCGGCCGCCAGTTCCTGTTCCAGTCGCAGCCGCGCCGCCAGCCAGTGCACCAGCGGGTGGTAGAAGTGCAGCGCCACGACCGCCTGCGCGACCAGACACGCCAGCCAGTCGCGGCGGCGGACGTGGGCCAACTCGTGCGCGAGCACGGCGCGGCACTCGGCCGGCGACCACTCGCGCCACTGAGGCGGCAGCAGGATCACCGGCCGCCCCCAGCCGACAGTCGCTGCCGTCGTCAAGTAGTCGCTTTCGCGAAGCTCCACCCGAGGCGTCGCGGCACCGTCCGACTCGAGCTCCGCCACCAGCGTCTGGAGCATCGGCTCGCATAGCGGTCGCGCCGTACGAGTCAGACGTCGCACCGACCACAGACCGGCGGACAGCCGGATGGCACCCAGCGCAACACCGGCTGCGAACGACCAGGCGATCCACGCCGGCCACACGGGGCGCTCGTGCTCGACTTCCGCAAGCGCAGGCACGCCGCCGGTGGTCAGCGTTCGCCAGAACTCACTTGCCGCGGCGGCCCAGACGCTCTCGAGTTGTGCGGCCGAAAGATTTTCGCCGCGCCCGAGGGCGATCGCACTCGCGGCGTCATTCCCATCGGTCATACCGCGTGCGCCGTCACTTTCCGCGGCGGACTGCTCATTCGACGGCGTCAATGACCACCAGCGCGGACCGGGCGCGACGACAAGCACGAACAGTGCCGCAGCCGCAGCCAGTCCGGTGGCCGCCGCCGAGATGCGGATCTCGAAGCTCCGTCGCCGCGCGGCCAGGCAGAACATGACGACCCCCAATGCGACCACCGTCACCTGCATCGCGCACCATACGAGGGCGATTCCGAGTGCTGTCATGGCGTTCGTTCCAAGTTCTGCAGGAATGACTCAGGTGTTCAGAACTCTGGGCCCTGCTTCGTCTGAGGACTTTTCCGCACAAGCGGGACGCTTGTGCTACGCGGTCAGCCGGCCGCTTCGTCCGATTCGCGGAGCACGTCTTCGAGCAAGGTCCGCTCGCGGTCGGTCAGTTCGCGCTGGTCGAGCAGGCGGACCAGCAGGCTTTCGCGCGAGCCGTGGAACACGCGCTTCACCAGGTCGCTCACCATCCGCCGCGAGACGTCGTCGAAGCTGCGTACCGGACGGAAGCGGTAAGGCCGCTCGCCGTGCGTCTGTTTGATGAAGCCCTTCTCGGTGAGGATGCGGACGAGTGTGGCGACAGAT